>LUZO01000485.1 GCA_001603685.1 Bacteroidales bacterium Bact_23 | reverse complement strand
AAATTAAATAGATAAATAGAATATTATCAAATTACAAGTGTCATTTTAGTGGAATTCTGTGTTTTTGTGTTTCTGTGGCATTAAAAGGTCGCTTTATTAGAATATGGAAAGCTCCGTAGGAGCGGCATTATGGTAGAAAAAAATGGCTCGTCCGAAAATCCAGCTCCGTAGGAGCGACATTATGGTTTGCAGGCAATGAAGTTTTTTTGCCACTAAGGCACAAAAGCACTAAAAACATAAAAGGCTTCCATCTTTTTTGTGGGATTCTGTGTTTTCGTGCTTTGGTGGCGATTTTTCTTCCAGTGAATCTTGATTGAATCCATCCCCGTAACGATGCACAGTAATTCCGACTTCTGTCCGCTACAACGGATCATCTCTCATCTCTCACTTCTCACCTCATACTTCTGACTTCCTCCGCCGCGGCGGACTCTGACTTCTGACCTCCCCAACAGCTCCATCACTTAAGGATCCCATCATTCCGGCACAAAAAAAGAGGCCGAAGCCTCTTTAATGATTTTCCGTAAATCATGGATTAGCTTAGCGCATCTGCCTTGACGCGGGTTTTGAATTTGATTCTCAGAACAAAAGTAGCCTCATCGACATCGGTCTGACCGGATAGCGTGACCGTGAACTTATTCAGGCTATCCAGAATTTTGTTAAGGTTGTCAAACTGGCCATTTTCATTGCCCAGGGTGAGAATAGTGCCCGAATCAATGGGTTGATTGCTGATAGTCCACTCCACATCCTGATAGTTGGGACAGGTAGCGATAAGTGAGGCTGTAATCAACTTTACATACGAACTGATGGAAAGTACTTCAATGGTAACCTCTGCAAGATCAATTTCCTTGATTTTCTGGGCGTATTTTGCCAGGTCGCTGTTAGAAAGCGGATCAACGGTAGCTGTGGCATAAAACACACCATTAAGGGCTTTTGTCGGCATAGACGGTACATTTACTTCCATATCGGCCGTAAAACTGGCATCGAATTTTACCTCAGAAAGGTCTTTGATTTTTTCGCATCCCGAAAAGCTGAAGGTGACAAACAGGATAACGAAAATTGAACGAATAAGATTTTTCATGGCTCCTGTAATTAAAAACATTAAAAAGTTGTTTCATGAAATTGGTACGGCTTTCTTATCAAGCCGGCTGTAAACACTCTCAGTTGCGTTTAAGCGGGCGCGTGTAAATTGGCAGCACCTTGAAATCCGGCAACTGTAAATGAAGGTTCTCTGTTCATGTTGAGTCAGGTTCCTGTGTTTTGCTACAGGCTGTATATTTTTGCGTTTAATCTTCCATTGCATTCATTTGTTTAACGAATGCATCCCGGATTTTCTGCTTTGTCGGTACTCAGGCAAACTGATCAGATCGAAGAAAGACTATTTGTGTTGCAGATGAGTTTTAAAAATAATGTAACAGTTCAAAGTTGAAAAGCAACCGACATTCATTAGGCTTGACAAAAACCGGAATACGGATTTTATTTACACTCTGCCTTTAATTTTCAATGTACTCAGTTTCCCGGATCAGGTAGCCTTGCGAGGTTATTCCGTTTGAGTAAAAACGGCAATATGCTTCATGCACTATTATTCAGTATAAGATAGTGAATAATTAATTATGATGCAAGTTTTTATTCGTTTTTGTTTAACGGGATTTAGTTAATTAGTGTATTGAAAATAACACCGGATGGAAAAATTTAACAGAATAATTGAGCAGAGCGATAATTGTTCTGAATATTTTAACCACCGGCATTAACGGTTGTAATTTACAAAATAGCCCAGGCTATTTTGTAAATACAATTCGTATAAGATATTTACGAATGATCGGGATATATTGGCATCCTGAAC
>LUZO01000484.1 GCA_001603685.1 Bacteroidales bacterium Bact_23 | reverse complement strand
CCTGTATCCCGGGGATTATGATCCCGTGCTCCTTCATGTGGCACAGCTCTATTCTGGCACCTTCCGTAAGCTTTCCGTTTATTGTGAAAACTTCCATCGAAGAGGTCATGCGTTGTTTTTCTCCTTTCCTCTCATTTCGCGAAGATATGACTGCACCGCTACATCCCCCCGGGAGCGCTCGAAAGCCAGCCCTGTGTCTCCTCCGGGAAATCCTTCCCGAGGCTGGAAAGGCCACTGCCAACCAGGGAGTTGCTCATGTCGCTCTCCATGCTGGAACGGTCTTTCTCCTTCTGCATCACCTTTGACATCTGCTCCTCCAGAGGATGACGGATTGTGTCTACGAGCAGCTGCCTGAACTTTTCCGGCGTTATCCCGTGTTCCACGAGCTTTCTAAAGAAAGCCGTCCTGATACCATCGAAAAGGGGCAAACCTAAAGTACCCCCTTTAGACCCGGAGAGTATGTAATCAGCGCGCAAGACACAATGAACCCTGCCGCGGGTAGATGCCTCCTCCTCCAAAACCTCTTCTCCACCGGGCAAGAGCGATGCCATCTCTTCCCTGTCCATCGAAAATGTCAGATACGGCACTGAGAACACCCGCTTCACCGCACCGTTAATCCGTCTATCCCGAATTGAACCCGCCCAGTGGAATACAAGGGATTCGCCGAATATGCTGTTCAACGCCTCAACACGGGCATCACCCCTCAAAGACCTCTTTCTTTGCCTGCGCATTGCCTGTTCCAGTTCTTCCATACTCGTCGGAGCTTTGTAGGCTGAAAAGTCTGCGCCGACCAGGGCTTCTGTCCACTGTTTGTGGGTCTCGTGTCCCGCCCTGTCGGGCGAGATTTCCAAGAATCTTCTCGTTACGGTGGCATGCTCGAGGATATTGAGACACTCTGAACCATGTCTGTTCATGAGCTCTATAAGGTGCGCGGGCAACCCGTCCATACGGGCAGGCTGGTTCTTGAGAACGTCCACAGCCTTAAAGATCGGGTCGTCCGCTTCAAGCCGGCCCCATCTCCTCTCCCCCGTCAGTGCGTTTTCGTGGAAGCATATGTAACCCGAACCATTTCGGCGGACCGTATCCCGGAGCTCATCTATCGCAGCCATGTTTTCTTTCGTCAGTCTTTTCTTGTTGACCGGCAAAGCCTTCACGGCCTTCTCGAACATGGCGGTCACCGGTTTGATCAAATGGTACTTCTCTGGCAGTTTTGTAAGTGAAGTTCTTCTGGATCTACGGTGGCCCTTTGCCTTATGCAGGACCTCTATACCATACTGGGAGAGGTACACAGTTTCTCCAACTCTCCGGGATATCTTCTCTGCAATGGAATGGACCTCTGGATCCTCGTTGAGATAGCGGTCAAAAATATATCCTTTTTTGAAGAGTTCAAACACTGCTTTCTCCATTCTGTTCCATATGATCTTTCGTGAAAACTGCTCGACATCGTTTTTCGTAAGTGCAGTCTTGTTCTTCTCGTTCATCATTACTCTCCTAATGCCCGGGGACCATCGTTTCCGGGTCGGGAGTGTATTTTTCCCACCCGTCGGGACCGATCTTTTCAAGCTCGTCCGCAAACTCGGCGATAGAACGGCCTTTCTCATCGTTGGCCTCCATCGTCGTGGTTTCTAATTTGACGAATTCATGCCAGGAATAGTCGTCTTCCTCCTCAAACCCAAGCACGGGAACCCCAACATGGCCCGGGATGAACTCGGTTTCGTCCTTGAGAGCGGAGAGGATCCTCTTCTCCAGCTCCGCATCGGCCTGGCCTTTAAAGATGACTGACTCTCCCACCTTGAAGTTCATATCATCCCTGTATATGTACAGGAATCTTGTATTCCCTGTCTTCGCATCCGCCCGGCCGGTCGGCTCCTCTGCTATATCGACCCAGTTGACGGTGACCTCCTTATCACAGGTATTGCACCAGCCCCCTTTTTCGAAAGTGTTCTGCACCTCGAACCGCT
>LUZO01000483.1 GCA_001603685.1 Bacteroidales bacterium Bact_23 | reverse complement strand
AGATGTGTATAAGAGACAGGCCCAGCGGGCTGCAATGGCAATCAGTTCATAATTGCGCTTATTTATTAGTTCATTTTTCAAAGTGTCAGATAAGAAATCTTTAATTTCTTCTTTCTTGTTTTCAGAGAAACGCTTTATGAAGTAGGCAGTGTGCCACATGTAGCTCATCTCTCCGCTTCTCATATTGTTGGCTAACAGCATGAGTTTATGCAGGATTGCACGGGGCATTTTATGTACTTCAATATAGTGTACAAAATTGTCTTTGAAGTCTTTAACATATTGAAATTCCTTGTGCCAGGAAATGCTTTCGCCAAAAATATTGAAGGCATTCTTGCTGTAATTGTTGAACTTTTTGGCATTATCCTCTGCTTTCCCTGCCAGATCAGCAGCTTTCGCTATTGGATATTTATTGCCAACCAGCACTAAACCTGCTGAAATGCTTATATCCTCGCGTCCGACAAATTTCCGGAACTCCGATCGGATATCTTCAGCAAAATTGATCAGTTGATCCCATCTCCCAACAGCAAATACATCATCTCCGCCAGAATAAAGGATATTAACATAATCCTTGTACTTTTCTTTAATTGTATTCAGGTAACCGGAAAAAAACCAGTCCAGGTTTGAAGATAAAGTGGCATAAGCAGAGAAAGTTCTTAATTCATCCGGGATTCCTTTAATAAAGATCTCGCCTAAACCATCAACATCCATTCTGAGGACACCAAAATAGGTTTCTGAGCCTTCATCGTGTTCAACTACCTCCGTTAGCTCTTCAAAAGTTTTGTTTCTTTTTTTATCTGTGTTGAAAGCTTGCTTGTTACCTCCATAAAACTGAAATCCATAACTTACCTTTTGTCCTTTTATAGGAGCAGCAGTAAAGGCAACATTGTTTATTCTTTTTACTCTGCTTACATCTGCAGAGGTAATTTTTCTGAAATCAGCTTCATTTTTAGTTAATTCAATCTGATCAAATAAATAGTTAGCAACATTGAAAATTGTAACATTAATTTTGGATCTGCTTGAAAGATAGCTGGAAAGCTCGCTTTTATCTTTGTAAGTAATCAAATAATCTGCATCTTTCAGGGTATCGCCCAGTTCAATCTGTTTGAATACCTGATGAGAAATGAAAGTTTCGGTTTTGGGTATTTTTTTCCCTTCCTTTTCCTTTAGTTCCAGTCCGGTAACTGCGCAAACCTTGACATCACCCCCGCTTTCATCAGGATTGAATAATGTGTCAAAATTATCGAGTAGAACATGGTTAAATTTTTGGCTTTTTGCATCCGTTAATTTATCGGCAAGGGCTTTCCATAATTCGCCCAGGTTTTTATTATCTGCTCCGTCGAAGCTAATTTCATTTTTATCCTTCACATAGGCGAAAGGGACATAAGCCAGATTGACAATTAAACTTCCTTTGTGCTCTTCCCATACTTCCTTTTCTATTTCAAGCTGAATTGAATTAACCGCTTCAATTACTTTCCTGGTGTTTGGCAGCAACATGTAAAATTTGCCTCCGGATGAATATACTACATGGCCTATGGTTGCGTCAATATCCGGATGTGAAATAACTTTCTGGATGATTGAGTCAATCATCAGTTGTAAGTAGAAAGAACGCCCTTTCAGACTGCTGGCGGCTTTTCGTGAAGAAATACTGTAAATGAATTTTTGTATTCCTGATAAATCACCTCCCAGTAAAATCAGGGGCATTGCGCCATCCTTCAAAGTAAGTCTCTTATCACTGCCATTCCATGAAAAATCATCAGGTTTTTCAAGGTAATAAGAATACAGGCAGTCTGCTATTGAGGCTGTGGTTTTTAAATGATCATAAAGACTCACATTAGCCATATCCATAGTGTTTGACGGAATACACCAGGAGTACTTCTGAAGGAGAAACAGTAAGCTTTCTGTAAAACCTTTTATACTATCAGAAGGTAGCTTTTTGAATTCTTCTGCAAACAGATCCCATAACTCTTTATATGCTTCTTTGTTATTCCCATCATTGATACTTTTAATTTCTTTTGGCATCTGAGCAGAAGTGATGTCATAAGGCTTTAATGGAAATGCGTAATTCCCCGAACCATCATTAATCTTGTTAAAGATCGAGTATAATGGAATCTTTTTATAACGCTCTTTACCCCATTTTATCCCATTATCAGCTGTAGCATTTTCATCTGTTTCAATTGGCTTTCGCCTGTCAATTCCTGCACTCCACCAGTCCGCCATGGTAACTATTGCCTGTTGAATGGTTTGTGGTTTATGATGGTTACAGGCTAAATTTTCAATACAATCCTCATTTTTACTTTCATATAAGTTAACTTTAACTCCTGGTATATTTTCGAACTTCTTCCTGTTTTTTTCAAAGAATTCGTTTGTCCATACAACATGCTGATAACCAAAGCGTCCTGTGTCATTAACGGGGCAAATGTCATTCGCTAATTTTTTTGAGTAATCTGAAAGTTCGGAAAAAATATCATTAAAAGGTTTATCCGCCCTCTGATAAAATTTTCCTATATCATGCAGCAATGCTGCCAGATAGATATGTTCCCTGATATTTTCCATAAGCATTATGTTTTTTGTTATTGCTTTTTGTGTTCTTTAACTCTTGTTGTTACCCCGTAGCCTATGCTTACGCCTTTTCCCAGTCCGGCATAATCGGGAATGGATACATTGGAGATAAATTCGGCATCGAATGAGGTTAGTTTTGTGCCTTTATAGCGGACAACAAACGGTTCGCTCAGCCCGGTGATTTTGCACTCCGCCTGTTTGTCGAAAAAGATATTCAGCCCTTTGGCCAGAGAGAGGACATTGCCCGTAAGTATCTTTTCCAGAAAGGCCGATTTTTCGGCAATGCTTTCAAACTTGCTGTAGGTTTCGTAATTTTCCTGGTTCAGCGCCAGCCACCTTCTTATTCTGTATGAAAATTTGTAATCCCATATCTGTATCAGGCTGCGGTAAGCCCTGATGTTGAACTAAACCTTCGGTAGCTCCCTCTCTCAGCTTATATTCGTGTAAAAATACTTATTTTATCTTTACTTGCAAGGTCAACTTTTAAA
>LUZO01000482.1 GCA_001603685.1 Bacteroidales bacterium Bact_23 | reverse complement strand
GATTAAAAAAAAGGCCGCCTCGGTTATGAGACAGCCTCGTCAAATCCTCAAATTTTCATCCGCCGCGGCGGAGTACCGTCAGGTGCTTCAAATCTTCAAATTTCCACAGCCACGGCCGTTTCCTTAAACCGCTAAAAAAGTTCTGTCAGCAGGAAATCACTGATGTAGAAATGATTTACTCCCTCTATGGAGTCTCTCCAGAAATCATCCATGGTTACGACATATTTGGGGTATTGGTCATCAATTGAAAGCAGGTTGCCAAACTCGCGTTTTATGGTTTGATCGCTATCCAGTTTATATGCCACCTGAATATACATCTTCTTTCCCTGCCTCTCAGCCACAAAATCAATCTCCGTAGTTTCAAGCTTTCCAACAAACACCCTGTATCCCCTTCTTTTTAGCTCCAGAAATACGATGTTTTCCAGAATTCCACCTATCATTCTGTCGCGATAACCCATGGTGGCGTATATAATGCCAATATCATTCACATAATACTTCTCCTGAGTTTTCAGAATTTCCTTCCCCCTGATATCGTAACGGGGCACACGATAGAGGATATAAGCGCCTTCCAGTGCATTCAGATAGTTGTAAACGGTGTTGATGTCAACCTTCCGCTGCTGGCTTTTGAAATAATCGGCTATACTCTTTCCCGAAAAGGTATTCCCGATATTGTCGAACGCATATTTAATGACCCGCTCCAGCAACTCCACATCCCTGATTTTGAAGCGCTGCACCGTATCGCGAAGGATAACGGATGAATAAATGTCATAAATCACCTTATAGGCCGACTCCTCGCTGTAGCCGCCGGTATGAATTACGGGGAAGCCTCCGTTGCGCAGATAGTGGGGAAAGCGCTGATCAGTCTTTTCTTCCTCCGGAAAATAGAAGTTCCTGAAATCCAGATACTCCCGGTACGACAAGGTGTAAACCGGAATCTCAACATACCGGCCTGCCAGATAGGTGGCCAATTCCGATGACAGGAGATGCGAATTGGATCCGGTCAGGTAGATATCAACATCCATATCCGCCAGAAACGAATTAATTACCTTTTCCCACTGCTCAACCTCCTGGATCTCGTCCAGAAAAAGGTAATACCTTGAAGAAGGTTTTACAATCTCCCGGATATGGCTGTACAGCGCCTCCGCCTTTAAGAGATGATAATTGGCAAAGCTTTCGAAGTTGATCGATATCAGGTTCTCCTCCCTTACCCCCCTTGACAGGAATTCGCTGCGGAGCAAACGCAGCAGCGTTGACTTGCCCGATCGCCTGATTCCGGTGATTATCTTTACCTGAGGCTTGTCAATAAAGGCTTTTATGGCTTCAATATAAAGTGGCCGCGAAATCATACCTCAAAAGTTTTTAAGGTTATAACCGCAAAGATAACTATATTTTCATAGTTTTTATGGTTATAGGCGGAAAAAGAAGTCGGAGGTCGGAGGTAAGAGGTAAGAGGTAGGAAGTAAGAGGTAGGAAGTAAGAGGTAGGAAGTAAGAGGTAAGAAATATGAAAGCATTGGTGTACCGCTAAAGGCGGAAAAAGATTTTTCAACCAATTTCTGATGCCCTCGCCCAACCGATGCCTGAGGTTCTCGAAGGCGGAGGATGAATGGAGTAAGAAGTACTCCGCCGCAGCGGAGGAAGTAAGAGGTAATCCGCCGCGGCGGAGATTAAAGTAAAAAGTAAAAAGTAAAAAGTAAAAAGTAGAAAGTAAAAAGTACTCCGCCGCGGCGGAGGAAGAAGTAAGAACGAAGTAATAAGCCGCCAGAGGCGGGGAAGATTCTTCAACCGATGCCTGATAGTGGCTGAGCGGAGCCGGGTAGCCCACCGTGCAAATCACCTCACCCAACCCTCTCACGGTGCCTGAGCCGGTGGGTGAGCGGAGTCGAACCCGAGTCGAAGGCAGGAGAGGGCCAGGGGCTCCCCAATTTCATCCGAACCCCGGCTAATTTGACGAGAAAAGAGCTCCCCTATAGCTTTTAAAACTTTGATTTAATGAAAGATAGCTCCCTCTCCACGGTGCCTGAGCGGAGTCGAAGGCAGGAGAGGGCGGGGGGTGAGGTAATATCCTGCCAAAGGTGGGACTCATCCGCCGCGGCGGAGCGCCGCAAGGCGCGTCAAATCTTCAAATCTTCAAATCCTCTCCTCCAGGCGGTGAAAAATCCAAAAAAGGCAATATAGGCAAAACAAAACAGCGGAATGATAAATCCGATGTTCATATTCTGTTCGCCGATCAGGCCCATGAGCGAGGGGGCGATGGCGCCGCCTGCAATGGTCATGACAATGATGGATGAGGCGGTTTTGGTCCGTTCGCCCAGGCCGCGGATGCCCAGGGCAAAGATGGTCGGGAACATGACCGACATAAACAGATAGCTGAGAATCAATGCGATAATTCCGATGTTATCGTGGCGGGTGGCAGTGACCACCATCAGCAGGGTATTGATCAGCGCAAAGAGGCCGAGCAGAAGCTCCGCCCGGATGTAACGCATCAGGAAACTGCCCAGAAAACGGCCGGTGGCAAACAGCCCCATCCCGCCCAGCGCCAGCAGAATGCCGGCCTGCATCTCGCCGATACCCAGATGCTCAGCCTCAACCGTATAGTTCACAAAGAAGCTGCCGACGCCAGTCTGCGCCGCTACATAAAGAAACTGCGCCACCACCGCCAGCACAAAGTGGCGATGACGGAACAACGGCAGTATCCCGCCTTCAGCGGCATCAGCCACGGCCTCAGCATCCTCATCCTGATGCACTTCGGGCAGTTTGGCCATAAAAAAGAGTACCGCCACCAGTACCACCACCACGCCCAATCCCACATAGGGCAGAATCAGTGCGGAGTTGCCGTTTCCCGCTGCGGTTGCCCCGGAAATTTCAGCGGCGGGCTGAGGCACCCCGGTAAATACCGTTTTCAGGGTTTTCCCAAAGGAGACAAACGAGCTTTCGCCGGTGGTGTTTTTGAATATCAGCAGACTGCCTACCAGCGGCCCGAGAATCCATCCCAGAGCATTGAAGGTCTGAGCGAGATTGATGCGGCTGGCGGCATATTTCGGGTCGCCGAGGACGGTGGTGTAGGGATTGGCCACCGTTTCGAGGAAGGTGAGGCCGCTGAAGATGATGAGCAGCCCCAGCAGGAAAGCCCAGAAGCGGTCGATGCCCACCGCCGGCACAAACCAGAAGCTGCCCAGGGCAAACAACAGCAGCCCGATCAGTACGCCGTTCTTGTAGCCGTACCTTTTGGCGAAGAAGCCCGCCGGAAGCGCCATAATAAAGTAGGCGCCATAGGCCGAAGCCTGGATAAAGCCCGACTGCGCCTTGCTCAGTTCGAGCGTGTTCTGGAAGTGCTTGTTCAGGATGTCGAGCAGGGCGTGGGCAAAGCCCCAGAGCAGAAACAGCGAGGTGATCAGGATAAACGGAAAGAGGTAGTTTTTTCCTGATTCGGTTTTAAAAAGGGTTCCGGGCATAGGTCTTGTGGTTTCGGGTTCAATCAAACGGCCGGCCGCGGGCTAAGCCCTGCGGATTCTGACCTGTATGGCATTCTTTACGGGTTTGTCGTTGAGCAGGATAAAGTAACCGCCGCCGCCGGCGCCGCTCAGCTTCCACCCTTTCACCTGGGGTTTGTAGGTTTCGAGCTGCGACAGGATCTCTTCCGTTACCATATTGGGAAACATGCGGATCTGCGCTTCGAAGCTGTCGGACATCGCCCTGCCGGCCATCTCCAGGTTGCACGCATTCAGCCCTTCCCAGCAGGCATCGGCGGCACGGGCCAGTTCGCGGGCTCCCTCTTCATCGATGCGGGTACCGGCCAGCACATCGTAATCTTCCACCCTCGGGAAAAGAGGAATCAGCCAGAGGTGCTCCTCCATCCACTTCAGTACCTTTTCATCGAACACCTTGTCGATGGTTTCGGGCCAGTAGCCGCCGCGGTAGTTCAGGCGGTTCAGCCCCGGAAGGGCAATCCCCAGCGAGTCCTGCGAACCGCTTACATATTTGGTGCCGGGCGGATTCTCGAAACTGAACAGTATCTTCGCCATCTTTTCGCGGTCGCCGTCGGGGATATCGGTCTGCCACAGCTCTATCGCCTTGTTGCGGCTGCTGGTGGCCATCCCGCTGCGGTGGTTGAATTCGTAATCGGGCTCAATGCTTACGGTGAGTACCGCGCCGGGGTGGTATTTGCTGACATAGGGCTGATCCAGCCATCCGCCGGCAAGATCGATGCGGTAGGGAATCATGCATACCTGACGCAGTGCGGTGGTGGAACGAACCGGCAGATTGCCGTGCGGAATGCGGTGACTTACAATGTACTGAATGCCCAGCTCGCGGCACAGCTCCTCTTTGGCATGGGTATGACCATCGGTGTTTACGAAGAAGATATCGGGTTTCAGAGCCTTCAGCTGATCCACAAAATCGAGCATACCGCTGCCGGTATTGATCCACGCCTCTTTTACCACCTTCAGCGCACGCACCATATAGAGGCGCTCCGCTTCGGAGTTGATGGTTTTGCGGGCTTTCAGCTCTTCAATGGTTTTGTCGGAACCAATTCCAACATATAATTCGCCGTATGAAGCGGCTTCCTCGAAAAAAGCGACATGGCCGCTATGCAACATATCGTAACTGCCTGAAACAAATACTTTTTTTGGCATATCCCGGGTGCTGTTATCCTGTTTTTGTTTTTTTCAACCGCCAAAAGTAGTTTAAATGACGGGGAATTGCAAACGGAGGTCGGAAGTCAGAAGTATGAAGTAAGAAGTAGGAGGTAAGAGGTAGGAGGTAGGAGGTGAGAGGTAGGAAGTAGGAAGTAAGAAGTAGGAAGTAAGAAGTAGGAAGTAAGAAGTAGGAAGTAGGATTTTTCCGAAGCCTGAGGTTCCCGCCGGTGCCTGACGGTGGGTGAGCCGGTGCCTGAGCGAAGTCGAAGGCGAGTCGAACCCGAGTCGAAGGCAGGAGAGGGCGGGGGGTGAGGTAATATCCAGCCACAGGCGGGATGCATCCGCCGCGGCGGAGCCACGGCCGCCAGGCCGGGGCCGCAAATTCTTAAATCTTCAAATCCTCATCCGCCGCGGCGGAGCGCCGCCAGGCGCTTCAAATCCTCAAATCTTCAAATCCTCAAATCTTCAAATCCTCAAATCTTCAAATCTTCAATTCTTCAAATCTTCAAATCCCTCCCATCCGTTCAGGATTTAGGTCAATTAGACCTTAGACATTAGAAATTAGAAATTTGACATTTGACATTAGTCATTTCTCCTTAGCTATCCAGCTTAAAAATCCTCTCCATCCTCCTCCACTTCTCATGCGAGGCCTGGCCCGGCTCCGAGACCTGGTATTTCGACATATACTCCTCCCACTCCGCCTGGCGGGGGAGTTGCGACAGCCGCGCAAAACCGGCTTCCCAGTCGAAGTCGTCTTCCGTTTCCACAATCATAAACAGACGGTTGCCAAGCAGGTAGATCTCCATATCCAGAATTCCCACCTCGCGGATTCCCGCCCTGATTTCGGGCCATACATGCCGGTGCTCCTCCACATAGGCGGCAATCAGTCCGGCGTCGTTATACAGGTCAAGTGTCTGGCAGTAGCGTTTCATAACTTCAGGGTTTGGTTGCAAAGATAGTTTTTTTGGCCTCTCCCCTCTTCTGCCGTGCATTTCTCAGGGTTGCACACCGCAGTTGAACCCATATTCGCTATTTTTGCATTTTCTGATACCATGTTCGAAAAGATAGGGAAACTCCTCCGGAAGCCCGGCCTGAAACCGCTCTGGTATGCGCTCTATGCCGCTGTCATCACCTACGGCTTCCACCTGCTCTACCGCCATTTTGCCGCGGAAATCAACGCCATACCCATTATCCATGCCATCACCCAATGGCTTATGGAGGTGGTTTTCAGCCAAAGCCTGTGGATAAACCGCCATATTCTCGGGCTGCAGGTTACCACCTCCGATCCGCTTACCATGCATTTTATCAACAACGGCATCGTCTGGATCAGCGCCGGATGCTCGGGTCTGAAGCTGTTTATGCAGGTTACCGTGCTCTTTCTGCTCTTCCCCGGACCGTGGCGGCATAAACTCTGGTTTATCCCCCTGGGCTGGCTGCTGATGCACATCACCAATGTGTTCAGGATTGTAACGCTTTCGCTGATGGCCATCCACCTGCCCCAATACTGGGATTTCGCCCATGACTGGATCCTGCGCCCGCTATTCTACCTGGTTATTTTCGCCATGTGGGTGTGGTGGGTTGAACGGAAAGTGAAAAGAAAAAAGGGAAAAGATTAAAGTAGGAGGTCAGAAGTCAGAGGTCAGAGGTCGGAGGTCAGAAGTATGAAGTAAGAAGTAGGAGGTAAGAGGTAGGAGGTTAGAGGTAGGAAGTAGGATTTTTCCGAAGCCTGAGGTTCCCGCCGGTGCCTGAGCCGGTGGGTGAGCCGGTGCCTGAGCGAAGTCGAAGGCAGAGGCAGAAACAGAAGTAAAAAG
>LUZO01000481.1 GCA_001603685.1 Bacteroidales bacterium Bact_23 | reverse complement strand
ACACTGAACTAAACAACCAGGAATTAATCAACTCTTTCTCAAATATTTCTGTTTTAAGAAATGACATCAATCATTTTGGTATGAGAAGTAAACGAGCGCCTTTAAAAACAAGTAAAATAAAGGACATTTTAGAAAAAGAGATAAAAACTGTATTCAGATTATTAAATCTGCCATAACCCCATGCTAATCAACCTATCCAACCACCCAAGCGCAAAATGGAGCGAAGCACAGGCCGATGCAGCGGAGCAATTCGGATCCTGCACCGATCTGCCGTTTCCGCTGATTGATCCCGGAGCAGGCACTGACGAAATAAATTCACTTGCCGCAGAATATCTCGGCAAAATACTGGAAATTGGCGCCGGCAGCGACTCCGTTACCGTCCATCTGATGGGTGAAATGACCTTTACCTGTGCGCTGGCAGGGCTGCTGCGGCAAAAGGGAATACGCTGCGTGGCTTCGACCACCGTGCGCGAAACCACCGACCTGGGCAACGGCCAGAAGGAGTCGGTATTTCGTTTTGTAAGATTCAGGGATTACTACTAACTTCACAAAATGTTCAAGGCGGAGAATCTCTATGTTAATCACCAGAAATAAGCCCGGTAATCATAATGATTTGTAATGAAATTGTACTGACTTCAGGCCAGCAGGAGGTTTTCAACAAATTCAGGCGTTTTGTTAACGACAGCAGCCAGCGGGTCTTTATCCTGAACGGTTATGCGGGAACCGGAAAAACCACCTTAATCGGGTTTTTCATCAGTGAACTCAAAAAACTGAAGAGGGAATACCATCTGATGGCCTCAACCGGCAGGGCGGCAAAAATCGTAACCAATGCCACGGGTGTCCAGGCTACCACGGTTCATACCAGGATCTATAGTTTTTCAGATTTTAACCAGGATCTGGAAGAGATTGTAGGGCAGGAAGAGGCCACAGGCATTGAAAGCTCCGGCCAGCTTCTATTGCAATTTGAACTGTCACCGGCGCCCCAGACATTATATCCTATTTTTTATATTGTGGATGAAGCGTCCATGATCTCCGATATAAAGGATCCGGAAGCCAGGCAGGCTGAATTTGGCAGCGGAAGGCTGCTTACCGACCTGATGAAATACGATAGAAAGGGAAAGTTCATCTTTGTGGGCGATGAGTGTCAGCTCCCTCCCATCTGGCAGGATATCTCACCGGCACTATCGGCTTATTATTTTGAAAAAGAATTCGGAATAAAAGCCGTCAAAGCCACCCTAACCGATATTGTGCGCCAGCAAAAGGACAACTCCATTATAGCGGCATCGCACCGCATCAGAGAACTGTATGCCAGGCCGCCGCAGGTAAAGTGGGGAAAACTTCCGCTGTCGAACTATAAGGATATCATTATTCATCCCGATCAGTCGAAAATGATAAGCCGCTACCTTGAAGTGATTAAAGGCAGAAGATACGAAAATGGAACTTTTATTGCCAGTTCCAACAACAAATGCGGGAGCGCCAACAGCCTGATCAGGCGCTCGCTGGGCATGGGCGCCGCACTGCAGCCCGGCGATTTGCTGCTGGTTACACAAAACAACCTGACCAGTGGTTTTATGAACGGCGATATGGTGGTAGTGGAACAGATAAAAGGGGCGCCCATACAGTTAGCACAACTCACTTTCAGATTGGTAGAGCTGCGGGAACTGGTAACCGGAAGACGGGTTTCGCTGCTGCTGATTGAAGACATTCTTTATGGAAACAGCCCAAACCTGAGCCAGCATCAGCAAAAGGGATTGTTTATTGACTTTTACAAACGCATGTCGGCAACAGGCATCAAGCAGCGAACCCTTGAATTTAAACAGAAACTTAACGAAGATCCCTATCTGAACGCCATACGGTGTGTGTTTGGCTATGCCATAACCTGCCACAAGGCACAGGGGGGAGAGTGGAAAGAAGTATTTGTGGATTTTCCGCGGAACATTACCCTGGATGCCACCCCGGCAAACTACCAGTGGGTGTACACGGCATTAACCCGTGCAAGGGAAAGGC
>LUZO01000480.1 GCA_001603685.1 Bacteroidales bacterium Bact_23 | reverse complement strand
GCGGTTCTCTTTCATAAATGATTTAAAAGAAAAAAATCAGGGCAGATATTTTTCTTTGATCTCCTCCAGAATTTGCAGAACTTCCTGCAGATTCGTTGTGGTCATTAACCTCATTCTGAAAGGCTTGAAATTGAACAGGCCTCTGAAGTAGTGTGTGTAATGCCTGCGCATTTCGAGCAGTGCGGTGATTTCGCCTTTCCAGGCTACCGATTCTTCGAGGTGCTGCCGGCAGACTTCAATCCGCTCTTCCAGCGGAGGTTCCGGCATTTCGGCGCCAAATTGCAGGAAGTGCCTTATCTCCCTGAATACCCACGGATTCCCGACGGATGCCCGGCCAACCATAATGCCGTCCGCATTTGTTTGGTCGAGCAGCGCTTTTGCCGACGGGCCGTCAACCACATCGCCGTTTCCGATGATGGGGATGCGGATAGCGGGGTGGTTCTTCACTTCGCCAATCAGGGTCCAGTCGGCGGTGCCGCCATACATCTGGGCGCGGGTACGGCCGTGGATGGTCAGCGCGCTGATGCCGGTATCCTGAAGCCGCTGAGCCAGTTCAACAATGGGTTTTGAGCTTTCGTCCCAGCCCAGGCGGGTTTTTACCGTTACCGGCCGGCCAACCGATTTCACCACTGCTTCGGTGATTTTCAGCATCAGCGGCAGGTCGCGAAGCAGGGCGGCTCCTCCGCCTTTATTTACGATTTTGCGTACCGGACATCCGAAATTCAGGTCGATGAAATCGGGATTGGCGCTTTCGGCAACCCGCGCTGCATTCATCATGGAATCCACCTGATTTCCGAAAATCTGAATTCCCACCGGCCGCTCTTCTTCCGAAAACTCCATCTTTTTCAGGCTTCCGGCCACATCCCTGATCAGCCCTTCGGACGAGACAAATTCGGTAACCGCCACATCGGCGCCCAGCCTGCGGCAGATACGCCTGAAGGGAGGATCGGTGATATCTTCCATGGGCGCCAGAAACAGCGGCATCTCCTTTATTTCCAGATCGCCAATCTTCATCATCAATAAATCGGTGAGCAATTGGATTTTTCCATAATTTCACGCAAAATAACGAAATAAAAATTACCTATGCGCTTTCTGTTTTTATTCAAAAATATTTCACCGGTAAGCCGGCTGTTTCTATTGTTGTTTCTGGTGCTTACCTGCGGTCTGCTTTCCCTCTCGCTGGGCTACCTGATATCGCTGCTGATCTGGGGCGCCGCTGCGGTAACTTCATCCGACCCCGCTTCCAACCTTGGCTTTGTTCGTTTCTTTCAGATTATCAATCAGATAGGTATCTTTATCCTTCCGCCGCTGCTGTTTGCACTGCTCACCGAGGAGAAGCCAAACCGCTTTCTCGGAAACATCCGCCCTACGGTGGTTCACCTGATCTTTGCCGTGCTGGTGATCGTGGCGGCGGTGCCGTTCATCAACCGCCTTACCCTCTGGAACAACGCCATGCAGCTTCCGCAATTCCTGTCGGGCGTGGAAGAGTGGATGAGAAACGCCGAAGAGTCGGCAAATGCGCTTACCGAACGCCTGCTTGAGGAGAAAACCATTCCGGGCCTGGCAGTCAATATGGTGATGATGGCCCTGTTGCCGGCAATCGGCGAGGAGTTGCTGTTCCGCTCCGGATTGCTCGGCGTTATGCGGAAGTTTTCAGGCAAGGTACATCTGCCGGTGATCATCTCGGCATTTATTTTCAGTGCCATTCATTTTCAGTTCTTCAGCTTTTTGCCCCGGTTTGTGCTTGGGATGGTGCTGGGATACCTTTTTGTGTGGTCGGGCTCGGTTTGGGTGCCGATAACGGCGCATTTCGTTAACAATTCATCCATTGTTGTGGGGTCATGGCTGATTGCAAACGGCTATATGGCCGAAAGCCCGGAGAATCTGCCCGGTATGGAATCGCTTCCGGCTGCGGGCATTTCGCTGGTACTGGTACTCTTTATCCTGTATCGTTTTCGCTATGGATGGAAAGGAACTTCCGCCGGAACATCCGGCACGGAGATATAAACACAAAGGCATATAGTCCGGGGAAAAAGCGGATTCTGTGTTCAGAAATCGTTTCCACTTTCCCGTGCCAGGTCGTTGGTCATGGACGATTCCGTATCGCGGTGATAGATGTAGGTTTTGGTATTTGTCCGCATTATCCCGGCGTTCAGGGCAATGGCGCGGTCGTGCATTTCTGAGTCGTGGCCGTAGGGGATATCGCGGAAGCCGTCTAGTTTTTCCATCAGGGTTCGCTCTATGAAGAAGGTTCCGCCAATGGCGCAATCGGCAATCAGCATCATCTTGGTATGGTCGAAGCGGTCGGGGACATAGGGATTTCCGATTACTTCAATGCCACCGCGCAGGAAATCAATCTCAGGGTTTTCGGTCAGGATGGCTTTTCGCGTCTCCAGGTGGATGGGGGCATATTCATCGTCCGAATCGAGGAAGGTGAGGTACCTCCCTTTTGCCAGCTTAATTCCGGTGTTCTTTGCACCCACACAACCGAGGTTTTTCTGAAATACATATCTCAGCGCCGGGTTTGCATCCAGAAAGGGTTGCAACGCCTGAGCGGTATTGTCGGTGCTGCCGTCGTCCACGATGATGGCCTCCCAGTCGCTCTCTGTCTGCCGGATCAGTGACTTCACCGCCCTGATCAGGAATTCCGCACGGTTGTATGTGGTGATGATTACCGAAAAGAACGGCGGCCGGCGTATGTCATCTGCGTTTGTCATTTTTCAGGTTTCGGTTCGGTGAATCCGTTTCAGGATCAGCCGAACTCCTTCTTTGTCTTTTCCAGGCTGTTTTTAACCATGGTCACAGCCTTGTCGATGGTTGCAATTTTAGTTCTGAACGAGAGGATTGCCATGCGGATTACAAACCGCCCCTCAATCAGGGTGGAGCTGAGGAAAACGCTGCCATCTTCGTGGATGTAATCCATCAGTTTTTTGTTGAAACTGTTCTCGTCGCCTCCCGAGGGGTACCAGAAATAGCTGACGGAGAGGTCGGGTTCGGGACCGGTTCTGAAGCCCAGTTCTTCGAGCCTTTTCCGGAAATATTCGGTGAGCAGCAGTTTCTCTTCGAGGCTGGCTATGAAAGGTTCGATACCGTGGAGTTGCAGCGGCAGCCACAAACGGAGTCCCCTGAAATGTTTGGTCAGCTCGGGCGAAACATTGGCGGGATTTTCCACCAGGTCGTCCGACAGCGCATCCTGCATGTAGTTTGCGGTGTAGAGGTTGGAGTGCAGCACGGCCCGGGTGTCTTTTACCAGCACAGCCCCCAGCCCGTAAGGGATAAACAGGCCTTTGTGAGGATCTACCACCAGCGAATCGGCTTTTTCGATGCCCTTAAACAGATGTTTTCTGGAGGTGAGGATGAAAAATCCGCCATAAGCGGCGTCCACATGGAACCACAGCCTGTGTTTGTGAGCGATTTCCGCAATCTCATCCAGCGGGTCAACGGCTCCCACATCGGTGGTACCGGCCGAGGCGATCACCAGAAATGGCTTCAATCCGGCGGCGAGGTCGGCGGTGATCTGCTGCTCCAGATCGGCGGGAGTCATTCTGTAATGCTCGTCGAGCTTTATTTTCCTGATAATCACATCCTCCATTCCGATGATCCTGAACGCCTTGCCGATGCAGTGATGGGTGTGTGTGCTCATGTAAACCACGCTCCGGGGTATCTCAGCATTTTTGACTCCGTGCTTGTCGCGTGCCGCCGCCAGTGCAATCAGGTTCGAGATGGAACCTCCGGAAGCGAGGTTGCCCACCGCCGAGGCGGGAAATGAGAAGATCCCCTTCAGCCAGTTGATCACTTCATTTTCAATGGCTACGGCGCCCGGCGAAGCGTATGCCACTCCGGCGTATTCGTTTGAAACGGCTGCCAGAAAATCGGCCAGTGCCGAGGTATAGATGCCGCCACCGGGAATGTAGCCCACATGGCCGCCCGAAGCTGCCCGGATGCCGGTTTCCGTAACCTCATCCCTGAATATCTGCAGTATCTCTTCGATTGACTTTGTTTTGGACTTGATTTTCAGCCTGTCAGTGTTAAGCTCTTTGGTAATGAACGATCTGGCTTCCGGAAGCTCTTCGATATACCGATTGGCAAAATCGCTGACTTTTCCGGCCAGACCGGCCCTTTCTTCCAGATTTACCTCCAGGCGGTTGGCGATAACTTCCTGTTCACGGATTTTTTCAAGCAGGTTTTTCATGCGGTTGATACGATTGTTGTTCTCTTTTGCCGAACCCCGTTTCTGGGATTTTCCGCGGCGCTGAATTCAGGAGAATGCCCGGATTCCGCACTGCCTTCGCAGCAGGGGGATTGTGGCAAATCAGAGTGATTTATTTTTAAGAAACAGCTGATTGTCATAGGGATTCAAGCACCGATTTCAGTACCACTGCCTGATTGTGCTTTTCATCTTTGGCGCCATAAAGTAAGCAAACTTTTTTCTGTTCCGCGATACTTTTCAGGCGCTTCAGCTCCTCTTTTCTGTGCGACAGCTCTTCGCGGTAGCGGCCGGCGAATTCTTCAAACAGCTCTTCCTTATGTCCGAACCATTTCCGTAACTCCGCCGATGGTGCAAGTTCCTTGTCCCACTCATCCAGTGCGGCTTTCTCCTTGCTGATTCCACGAGGCCACAGCCGGTCAACCAGTATCCGGTAACCGTCGTCGGGAGCGGGCGGGTCATAAATCCGTTTTAATATCAGTTCTTTCATGATTTTTTTGATTTCGGGAAATTTACCGGCCGGTTGTGGTAACGGGCACCGGCACCGGATGGATAAAGACGGTTTTTATCCGGTATTGCGGTTACGGATTGTATGATCCCGGTTCGGTGCGGAATGAGATGGCCAGGCGGTTCCACCCGTTTATGGCGACAATGGCCATGGTGAGCGCTACCAGTTCTTGTTCGGTAAAGTGCTTCGACACTTCGGCATATAGTTCATCGGAAACATGATTCGTTGAAATCAGCGTCAGCGCTTCGGTCCATTCCAGGGCGGCCCGTTCGCGATCGGTGTAGAACGGCGTTTCGCGCCATGCCGGAAGGGCATACAGGCGTTGTTCGGTTTCGCCTGCCCTGCGGGCATCCTTGGTGTGCATATCCAGGCAGTAGGCGCAGCCATTGATCTGCGATGCCCGTGTTTTTACCAGCTCATAAAGTTTTACCTCAAGTCCTGAACCATGCACATATTTTTCAAGTCCAAGCATTGCTTTCATTGCATCCGGAGCAACAGCCCCGTAGTCCATACGAGTTTTCATAGTATGTTGTTTTTTTAGTTTTTGCTATTTGTATAACCTTTGGAAATAAGAAAAGGTTTTCAGAAAAGTCATAAAATGAGTTAAATTGAGGTCAGAGGTCGGAAGTCGGATGTCAGAGGTAAGAAGTAAGAAGTAAGAAGTAGGAAGTAAGAAGTAAGAAGTAAGAAGTAGGAAGTAAGAAGTAAGA
>LUZO01000479.1 GCA_001603685.1 Bacteroidales bacterium Bact_23 | reverse complement strand
GAATACAAGCCCTGTGTACCCGTTTTAACTCAGGTGCACAGAACATTGTATCAATGGATTACTTCAGCGGATCATCCTTTTAATCCACTCACGGGCATTTACAAAGGCTTCAATCCACGGAGACACCTCATCATCCGGTCGTCCTGCCGGGTACCACGCCCAGTTCCATGGGCTTATGGTTCGCTCCAGATGGGGCATCATGGCCAGGTGCCTTCCATCGTCCGACACAATGGCAGCAGCGCCGTAATCGGCGCCGTTGGGATTGCCGGGATACGCTTCGTAGCTGTATTTAAGTGGAATGTGGTACTGATTTTCAGCCAGCGGCAGGCTGAAACGCCCTTCGCCGTGGGCAAGCCACACACCCAGCCTCCTGCCTGCCATACTGCCCAGCATCACCGAATTGTTATCAGGAATATCCACATTTACAAATGCTGATTCAAACTTTCCGGATTTATTGTGAAGCATTACCGGCTTTTTGCTGTGGCCGGGATAGATCAGCCCCAGTTCGGTCATCAGCTGGCAGCCATTGCATACGCCGAGGCTCAGGGTATCGGGCCTTGCGTAGAAATTATCGAGTGCCGTTTTTGCCCGCTCGTTGTAGATAAAGGCTCCCGCCCATCCCTTTGCCGAACCGAGCACATCGGAGTTGCTGAATCCGCCGACGAATACGATCATATTCACATCTTCCAGGGTTTCGCGTCCGCTGATCAGGTCGGTCATGTGAACATCCTTCACATCAAATCCAGCCAGATAGAGCGACCAGGCCATTTCACGGTCGCCGTTCACGCCCTTTTCACGGATAATGGCCGCTCTGATTCCCGAAGGTTGGGTACGGGCAGGATCAATGCCGTACTGCTCATAGCTTCCCTGGAAATCATCGCCGAAATCATAGGTAAGCGGCTGTTTCCCATAGTTTTGCTTCCGCAGTTGGGCGTGATCCTCACCACTCTGCAGCCTGTCGAGCAGGTAGGAGGTATTAAACCACAACTCACGCATCCGGTCAACTTCAAACTCGGTGTTTCCTGCGCTGTGGCGAAGCGTGAGGTATCGGCGGAAGGAAGGTTTTCCAAGCACATGGAACTTCAGGCCTGCCTCATGCAGCAGAATGGAGGTATAGTCAATATCGTTTACCTGAAGAATGACTGCCGGATTTTCGCTGAAGAGCAGCTTCACAACATCGCTTTCACCGAAGCTGTCGAGGTCAATGTCCAGTCCGATTCCCGGCTGTGCGAAAAGCATTTCGAGCAAGGCGGTAACCATGCCACCTGATGAAATATCGTGGCCGGCAAGCACCACACCTTTATTTATAAGCTGCTGAACCGCTCCGAATGCCCTGACAAACACCCCGGGATCGGAAACGGTGGGCACTTCGTTTCCGCTGGCATTCAATATCTGAGCCAGTGCACTGCCGCCCGTTTTCATGCGATCGCCCGAGAAATCCACATACACAAGGGTTGAAGTAAACTCCGGAGCCAGTACCGGCGTCACTACCTTTCTAATATCGCTCACTTCAGCAACAGCCGAGATGATGACGGTTCCCGGTGAAAGTACCTTTTCTCCGCCGGGATACTTCTGAGTCATCGAAAGGGAGTCCTTTCCGGTGGGGATATTGATTCCGAGGGCTACGGCAAAGTCGCCGGCCGCTTTCACCGCTTGATAAAGTCTGGCATCCTCCCCGGGGTTTCTGCACGGCCACATCCAGTTGGCGCTCAGCGAAACGCCTTTCAGACCGTGCTGCAGCGGAGCCCACACCAGATTGGTAAGGGCTTCGGCAATGGCCAGAACCGATCCTGCCTTTTCATCCACCAATGCAGCCGAAGGCGCATGTCCAATGGATGTAGCTATTCCGCTGAATCCGTGGAAATCGAGGGCCAGCACTCCGCAGTTGTTCAGCGGCAGTTGCACCGGCCCGGCTGTCTGCTGTACCGCCACCCGGCCGCTGACCGAACGGTCAACCTTATTGGTGAGCCAGTCCTTGCAGGCCACCCCTTCGAGTTGCAGCACCTGTCTTACATAATGCCTCAGATTGGCAGCCGAGTAGGAAAGAGGTGCCCTCTCCCGAGTCACCGTTTTATCGTCCATTACCGTGCGTGGCGGCTTGCCGAACATATCGGCCAGGTGCAGGTCAATGGCCCGGTTTCCGGTATTGTTGTTCACAAACACCAGTTGCTGATCGGCGGTTGTTTCGCCGACTACAAACATGGGCGCCCGTTCCCGTTCGGCAACCTTTTGCAGCAAATCAATGTCTTTCTGATGAATGATCAGCCCCATCCGCTCCTGCGACTCATTGCCGATAATCTCCCTGTCCGACAGTGTCGGGTCACCAACGGGCAGTTTGTCAATGTCAATTCTGCCTCCGGTTACTTCCACCAGTTCGGAGAGTGAGTTCAGGTGTCCGCCGGCGCCGTGGTCGTGAATGGATATTACCGGATTCTCCTCCAGTTCCGCCATGGCTCTGATGGTGTTGTACACCCTCTTCTGCATCTCGGGATTGGAGCGTTGCACGGCGTTCAGTTCGATGGCGCTGCTGAACTGGCCGGTAGCCACCGACGATACGGCACCTCCGCCCATTCCGATGCGGTAGTTGTCTCCGCCAAGAACTACTACCTTATCGCCCGGTACCGGGTCTTCCTTCAAGCTGTCAGATTGGCGGGCATATCCCACACCGCCGGCAAGCATGATCACTTTATCGTAGCCGTAGGTAATTTCGCCTTCGCGATGCTCGAAAGTAAGCAGGCTGCCGCACACCAGCGGCTGTCCAAACTTGTTTCCGAAATCGCTGGCTCCGTTTGAGGCCTTGATCAGCAGCTCTTCGGGAGTCTGATACAACCATTTGCGCGGCTTCAGTGCCAATTTCCACTCGTGCTGATTGCAGTTTCTGGGATAGGAAGTCATATAAACCGCCGTTCCGGCAATGGGCATGGAGCCGCGGCCACCCGCCATACGGTCGCGGATTT
>LUZO01000478.1 GCA_001603685.1 Bacteroidales bacterium Bact_23 | reverse complement strand
GCTTTATGGCAGATTATTATTCATTAACAAACTTAAACAAGCTGAATTATTATCCGGCAGGGACTAATTAAACATAATTACCAAAGAAAAATCTTTCGATGTTTTTTAGATTGGCTCTTCAGCAACCAATGTTAATTAAAAGCACCGGAAAGAATAACCAAATATAATTCCAGCAAAACAAATGCTATGACTATTATGAAAAGATTTTCGATGTTTTTTTTAATTATTCTGTCTTTTACTTATTGCCGGAGGGCTGATAGCATAATGGAAAAGCAAATTCTGGTTACTGCAAGAAATCAGCTTTTGCGGGCGGAGCAGCTGATGATACAGCAAACCGGCGAAGCAGCCCTGGTTATAGACAGCATATTTACAACCGCGAAACAATTGGAAAATGATTCCTTATATGCAGCGGCCCTTAAAGCAATGGGGGAATACTCCATTTATATGGGAGAATTCGAAAGATTTGATTCCTGCATGAATGCGGTGCTTATTACCGATTTTAAAAACTCAGAAATGATGCATGCTGAGACTTACACTGCTTTGGCTGAGCAAAACAATTATACCGGAAATTATGAGGAAGCGATACGGCAAACCGAACTCGCCCATCATCTGTTAAAGAAAGTAAAAGATCCTGATTCAAAACTTATACAACTGGTTGAATTCAAACTAGCCTTAATCAAAGGACTTTCCTATTTCTGGTTATCAAAGAATGATTCAATGCAGGTTTATATGGACCAGGCACTCGAATATGCCAAAGGGATGCGCGTTGAGTCCAATATTTTATTTGTTTACAGTTATCTTGGGTACATGTATTATCAATTATCCGACTTTCATAAAGCGGAGGAGAACCTGATCAAAGCCGCTGACATAGCCCGAAAATCAAATAATTACGAAGCCTTATCATCCACTTTAATCAGTCTTGCCGGAAATTCAATCGGATTAAAGAAATATGATGATGCCATTAAGCAATGTACCGAAGCTCTACAGATTGAAAAGGAACATATGCAGATGGAAGGAAAATTAACTTACATTTTCAACAACCGGGCAGAAGCATATCATAAAACCGGGGAACATGACCTGGCAATAAAAGATGCGCTTGACGCACTGAAATACGGAGATCAGATTAAAGACACCTCGCAATTAATTATTGCATACAGCTTATTATCCGGCGCCTATTGTTCCTCCGGCGACCTGAAGAATTCTTTGCCAAACGCTGAAAAAGCACTGGAACTCTTAAACAGATCCCAATCGGACTGGAATTTAAAGGAAAGGGTTTATAAACTGCTTTCCAATATCTACAAACAAACAGAAGATCACTTCAATGCATTAAAATATTCCGAATTAACGAATGAGGCCAGAGATAGCATTCAAAGTGCAGAAAGACATTCTGCCCTGCATGAACTGGAAATTAAATATGAAACCACAAAGAAAGAGCAGGAGTTGATTATTGCAAGGCAAGCCATCAGGACCCATAAAATAGTTCATTTTTCCTTAGCGGCAATTATTTCAATATTTATTGTCGCCATTGCTATTTTTCACAGATTTAAACGAAAACAGAGAATCACCGAATTAGAACTGCTAAAACAAAGCGAATCGGCATTACAGTCAAAGCTTCAGCTGATCAACCAGTACAAACCCGAGCCCGTAACCATTCCTGCAACCGCTGAAACCAACGGCAACGATGGCGGTGAAACTGAAACAACCGGAAATGAAACAGAAACTCCCGATCTTAACGGCCGGAACGGGACCATCCTTTCAACTGAAAGGGTTGATAATATTGCCCGAGAAGTATTGATGCAATTTAAAGAGCAGAAAATTTATCTGGACAAATCAATTACCCTTAAAAAACTGGCAGATATGATAGGCACCAATACCACTTATCTGTCAAATGTATTAAATCAGGCTTTAGGAACTAATTTCTCAAATATGTTAAACCTTTACCGAATCGAAGAGGCAAAAAAAATTCTGAAAAAGCAGGTAGAAGGTCAATGCAATATCATAAATTTAGATGTTATTGCAGAACAATGCGGCTTTAATAGCGCCTCTGCATTTCATGTAAACTTTAAAAAAGAAACAGGCATGACCCCAGGTCAGTATAAGAAGTGGATTCAGAAAATGGGGAGTGTGGAATAAGGATGAATCATTTTAATGGCTATAAGCAACTTTTTATTATTATGATTTCATTTAATCTTTGTCAATTTCATCTACTATAACTCTCATAATTTCTCCTGTTTTATAAAACAGGAGAAAATTCAATTCTAAAGATTTTAAGCCTTGACAGAGAAAAGATAAATTTGCTAAATAAGGAACCTGGCCTAAAAAACTGCCCAAACTCGCCTTACTATATACCTCCTCAGTGTTTCTT
>LUZO01000477.1 GCA_001603685.1 Bacteroidales bacterium Bact_23 | reverse complement strand
AAAATTCAATCCTGTGGCAGCGCGAATTCTTTAAATGGCTGGATACTTATCTGAAATAAGACCAATGTTTTAATTTATCGATTTTGAAGCGGCCGGAGTTCCGGCCGCTTTTTGTTTCTCTGATTTTCCCGGATGTCGTAAATACTGCAACACAATAAACCTTAACCAAAGAAAAATTGTTATAATTACCGGAAAGGGATTTCAAACATTTATGAAAAGGAACCGGTTCATCGCTATTATTATCCTGTATGCCGTACTGGCAGGCATTACCGCCTGTATCCATACCCATCCGGCATTCAGGCAGGAGTACGAACCGGTACAGAATGCCCGCTACAGGGTATTTACCGATAATGGCAGGACGATTGGTTATATGCGTATGATGCGGAGCGATACCCTTCCTACTATTTTCTTTCTGCATGGCTCGCCCAGCGACCTGAATGTGTATCGCACCTATTATGAGGACACCAGCCTGGTAAAATGGGCAAACATCATTGCAGCCGACCGGCCAGGATATGGCTTGTCGGAAGCCGGAAAGCCGGAAATATCCGTAAGAAAGCAGGCGAAACTGATGTGGAAAATCCTGGAAAAAGAAGGCTACCCCTCCCCGCTTTATATTCTGGGCTCGTCATACGGAGGTACCGTCGCGGCACGGATGGCCATGATGAAACCCGACAAACTGGATGGACTGGTTCTTGTTTCAGCTTCGCTGGCACCCGGAATGGAGACGACTTACGACATCAGCTATCTGTTTAGATACAGGCTTTTCAGGAAACTACTTCCTTCTAAAATAAATGTTGCCAACGATGAAAAACTTGCCCATTTCGAATCGCTCGAAGAAATGGCAAGGGAATGGTCTGAAATCAGAGCGCCGGTCATTCTATTCCAGGGTACAAAGGATAGACTGATCTACCCTGAAAATATTGATTTTGCAAGAAATCAATTGGTAAATGCCGGTTATGTAGAGTATCATCTGCTTGAAAATGAACGACATTTCCTTCAGATAAAATATAAAGACCTTATTCTTAAAAGACTGAGGAAAATGATTGAACGAAGTGAACCTGGAGAAGATAACTATTCCGGAGTTGTCGATACGGAGGATGCTGAATCTGGAACGGAATGACACCGTATTAAACGTATCATCCCGACCGACATCATTTGCAAGCAACTAATTATCAATGTATTAATTTCAAATTTTGAAAAATGAGAATCTCCTGGCTTATAATTTCGCTGATGTTTCCTGTTCTTGTTTTGGGACAAGGAGGCACTCAAAAAACCAACATCACGACAACAGAATTATCTTCCGGCTTATATCGGCTGTTTGTTGACAACAGTGTTTCGGTAACTGTTCAGGTTGGTGCCGATGGAGTTTTGGTGATTGATGCTGCGTATGACAGAACCGGCGCCGATCTGAAAGAAGCCATCAGCAACATCTCCAATCAGGGTATTAAATACCTGATTAACACCCATTTACATAGCGACCATACCGGAGGCAATGCATTTATAGGTAAAGGTGCGACAATTATTGCCCATCCGCAGGTAAAGGAGTATCTGAGTAATGCCCAGATCAAGGGAGAAACTACTGTTCCGCCACCCCCTGAATATGCCAGACCGGATATAACCATTGTTGGCAAGATGACACTCGATTTCAACGGTGAAACCCTGGAGATAAAACATTTACCCGGAGGCCATACCGAAGGCGATCTGATTATTTTCTTCCCGAAATCAAAGCTGCTGGTAATGGGAGATCTGCTTTTTGCCGGTTATTTCCCCTATGTGGATGTCGAAAACGGCGGCCATCCTATTCTTTTCCTCAATAATGTCGGATGGATTATCGATCACTTTGATGATGATGTCTCTTTTTCAGGCGGGCACGGCCCGGTTTTCAACAGGAAAGAACTCACAGAGTGGCACCGGGAACTTGTTGAAACCGTGAAAGTTCTACGGGAAGCAAAAGAGGGGGGAATGAATGCCAAAGAGATGAAAGATGCCCGCCTGCTTCAGAAATGGGAGGCATTCGGAAAATTTTTCATCAATGAAGAGCGCTGGATCGATATTCTGTATCCTTTCCTGTAACTTTACGCAAAATTTGTAACCACTCACCCTAAGCCTGCAACCATGAAAAAGATAACCTTTAAGCAAGTCATTTATCTGATACTCATTGCGATACTTCTGATTTTCACTTTTCAGAATCTAAGCAATGCCATGGTAACGCTGCTGTTCTTCAGCTTCGAACTGCCGCTGGTTATCCTGATTGTCATTGTCTTTTTTATGGGATATTTTACCGCCAAAATTTTCGAGAGTCTCCGCAAAGAGCGTAAAGACAAAACCGAAGAGTAGCCCGCTTCAGATTCACTACTTCGGACTAAATGATAAGCCACATTCAATCAATGGGTTGACTGAATTTTATTTCCTGTAAAATTCTTCCCGTTTTAACATTTTTTAAAATACCATAAAATTACCGTGGCATAGATTTTGCCAAATTACAACTGATTATCAATGAATTATCGAACATTTAAATTTATAAATATCATGAAAAAACTGATTTTTTCCCTGATTACGCTGATTGCAGTTTGGGCCTGTACGCCGCAGAAGGAGATCGGCAGACAGCAGGCGGATGCAGGCACTGTAGCCCTGGACACCGCCGCATTTGTGCTGAACATCATCGATCCGGAATTTGAACGCTGGTATCAGATGAGGTACTCGCCTGCGCTTGACCACAGCAACGATTATTACCGCTCCATGAATAACCTGGCAGTCAACAACTGGAACAACTACTTCATGCGCGGCAGATTTGCACGGGTAATCAGCTCATACATAAGCTGGTCGCCTGCCATCGACTACGGATTGGATGTAAACCGGAAACTGAACTGGTACTTCAGATTTATTGAGGAGAGATACAGAATCAGGCTATTTATTTAACAGTTAAGGCATTATCTGTCTGAGTTTTTCTTCAATCACCCTGATTATTTCCTGCGGATCGGGCGCACACCAGGTCATCTCCCTGTCGCGCCTGAACCAGGTTATCTGCCGGCGCGCGTAACGGCGCGTATTGGTTTTGATGTTTTCAATGGCCTCTTCCAGGCTGCTTTCCCCGTTAAAATGGCTGAACAACTCCTTATACCCCACCGTATTCAGGGCATTCAGGGTGCGGTGGGGATAAAATGCGCGGGCTTCATCAACCAGTCCCGCCTTTATCATGTCATCCACACGCCTGTTAATCCGTTCGTGCAGCTCCTGCCGCGGAAGGTCAAGGCAAATCTTTATTATCCTGAACGGACGGGTGTTGATTTTCCCTTTCCTGAAGGATGAATAGGGTTTCCCTGTGCTTATGCTGACCTCCAGCGCCCTCAGAATCCGGTTCGGATTCGAGGGATCCACTTCGGCGGCATAGGCAGGATCCAGCTTACGGAGCATCTGCCTCAGAGCCGGCAGGCCTTCCGATTCAAAAATCCGGCGCAATTCAGCCCTCACTTCCTGATCGCTGTCGGGCAACTCGTCAAAACCTTCGCATACCGCCTGAATGTAGAGTCCCGATCCTCCGGTCAAAACCGCAAACCTCTCTTTCATGAACAGGCTGTCGAGCAGTTCCAGCGCCTCCTTTTCGTATCGATATACATCATAGCTGTCTTCTATCGAAAGATGGCCGGCAAAATGATGCTTCACGGCAGCCAGTTGCGCTTCGGTCGGGGCGGCGGTACCGATTTTCAGTTCACGGTAAAACTGTCTGGAATCGGCTGAAATAATCTCACAACCGAAGTGTTTTGCCACGGATATGGCAACATCGGTTTTTCCGGAGGCGGTAGGTCCGGCAATTACAATCAGGCAGGCTGAACGGGAGTCAGGCATCAGGGGAAATCAATATCCGGCTCGAAACCGACATCGCCGAATTCATCGTCATCGCTATCAAGGATATCGTCAAATTCGCCAAGCTGCGCCACTTCATCCTCATCGTCAAAATCAGGGGCCGGCATCGGCGGTTTGGCAGCAACCAGTTTGCCTGTACTCTTCACGCAAACAGGATATTGCACCGTGCTATCGGCATCGATGATTTTGGTAAGTTCAATAAAGAAAGTTTTCGGATTCAGAAAGTCGTATTCATACAACAGGCGCTGATGCGGATCGTCAATGATGTCTTTTATACGCACCTGAGCCATTTCGGCAATGGGAATACGCACAGGCTTCGGCCCTCTGCGGTCGTCGTCATCCTCTTCCTCGGCCGGGGCATCGTCATGCATATTGATCAGGGTAATCTCTTTCTTCTTACGCCAGTTGCGATCGCAGACAAAAAAGGAAGAGAGTTCGTTCCCGCCGAGCTCCACTGATTTCCTGATGATATCATGGAACTCGATAAAAGTCTGATTGGCTAATATCTCATAATCTCTCAGAAAATCTTCCTGATCGCCGAATAACATTCTGAACCTGTATGCGTGCATTTTAGTGCAATTTAATTAGCGTTTGTTTATTGAGGTAAAATTAAAAGATTAAAAAATAAAAAACAAATTATCCAATATCTTTTTTAAGCTCCAATCCCAGTCGTTTACCTGTCTCTTTATACACATCTCCGAGCCCAC
>LUZO01000476.1 GCA_001603685.1 Bacteroidales bacterium Bact_23 | reverse complement strand
GTGCTAAAAATACAAATATTTTTTGATGGAACACGGATGACACCGATTGGACGGATTAAAACGGATAAAGAATCCGTGAAAATCAGTTGCATCCGCGTTATCCGTGAGCAATAAATATACTGCTATTTAATGAAAGAACACGGATGACACCGATTGAACGAATTAAAACAGATAAAGAATCCGTGAAAATCCGTTGCATCCGCGTTATCCGTGTGCAATAAATACACTGCTATTTAATGAAAGGACACGGATGACACTGATTGGACGAATTAAAACAGATAAAGAATCCGTGAAAATCCGTTGCATCCGCGTTATCCGTGTGCCAAGCCTTAAGCTGAATGATTTTCGGGAATATTCTTTAATATCTCCAGCGTAAGATCCCAGAACATGGGAACGGTATCGATCAGCAGCCTTTCATCGGGAGAGTGCGCTCCTTTAATTGTCGGGCCGTATGAGATCATATCCATTCCGGGATATTTCTCGCCAATCAGTCCGCACTCGAGGCCGGCATGGATGGCAAGTACCTTCGGTTCGGTTTTAAACAGCTTGTTGTACGCCACCCGCGAGATGTCCAGAATCTCTGAATCGGGGTTGGGTGTCCAGCCCGGATAGCCGTCGCTGTGTTCGGAGCGGGCACCGGCCAGATTGAAAACCGAAACCACCATATTGGCCACATTCCGCTTAGCGGTATCAACCGAGCTGCGCTGGCTGGTGGTTATCAGAATGTTATCCTTCCGGGTTTTTACCGATGCCAGATTGGTGGAGGTCTCCACGAAATTGGGTATATCGGCCGACATGGCGATGACTCCGTGCGGACATGCATACAGGGCATTCAGCAGACGACTCTGCGTATCCTGATCGATCAGATATTCGGGCAATTCCGCTTTTTCGCACCTTACGCTAAGATCCGGCTCAGTAACTTTGTATTCGCTGCGTGCAATCAGGTTGTAATCCGCCACATACTTTTCGAATGCGGCTGCCTGATTTTGAGGCAGGGTTATTAAAGCCATCGCCTCGCGGGCAATTGCATTGCGAAGGTTTCCTCCGTCGAATAAGGCAAGTCTGAAATCGTTGTAGCGCCTTTCGGATTCCCACAACAGACGGTTCAGCACTTTATTGGCGTTGCCAAGCCCCTTATTGATGTCGTCACCCGAGTGTCCGCCCTTCAATCCGCTCACCTTCACCACAAAGGCGGCATGCTCCTTTACGGCGGGATCCTGCTTATAATCAAGTGTAATTACGGTATCGATGCCTCCGGCACATCCGATGAAAATCTCACCTTCATCCTCCGAATCGAGGTTAAGCAGGATACGGCCTTTCAGCAAACCGGGGTCTAATCCGAAAGCTCCGGTCAGTCCAGTTTCTTCATCAACGGTAAACAGGCACTCGATGGGGCCGTGGGCAATATCATTAGCCTGAAGCAGGGCAAGCTGGGCAGCAACTCCAATTCCATCGTCAGCGCCGAGTGTGGTGCCGCGCGCTTTTACCCATTCGCCTTCTATATAAGGTATGATGGGATCGTTGTCGAAATCGTGAACCGTATCGCTGTTTTTCTCGCATACCATATCTATATGGCTCTGCAAAACAACCGTTTTGCGGTTTTCCATTCCGGGGGTGGCCGGTTTTCTGATCAGAATATTGCCAATTTCATCAACAATGGTTTCAAGTCCGGCCTTTTTCCCGAACTCAACCAGATAAGCAGCTATTTTCTCTTCCTTCTTCGACGGGCGGGGTACTTCACAGATTTCAAGAAAGTAACGCCACAAACTTGCGGGCTGAAGCCTGCTGATCTCTTCACTCATGATAGTTATCTGTTTAATTTGCATTAAGTTTTTCACAAAAGTATCATTTTTATTTTCATTATCCGGGAAAAACCTGCCCCGAAATGATGCTGCAGAAAAAATCTTACCGCGAAAAGCCGGGAGATTCCCTTCCGGATGATTCGGTTACGGAATGCCCCGGCATAGCATCACTCCGGAAAAGGCGATACAATTTATACGAAAACCATTGAACATTCCGTCGTTTTAGCGTTTATTATTAGACAATAAAAATTGTCTGGGAAAACCGCAGATATATCTGAAAACAGGCTTCCTATCATGGCTCCCGCTGAATTTCACGGGTTTCCTGACAATCGTTAAAACCACTCAAAAACAACAGCTTAAATGGAACTTGTACAAGCTATTGAGAACCGCGTCAGCATCCGCAATTTTTCGGCTGAAGCGGTCAGCAAAAAAGATCTTGAGGAACTGGTAAGGCGCGCAGCTCTTGCGCCCAGCATCAACAATGCCCAGCCCTGGAAATTTCTGGTAATTACCCGCCGTTCGCTGCTGAAGGAGATGGGCGAAGCGGTATCGAAGGCGGTTGGCGAGATTCCTGTTGCCGAAAGGGAGGGGCCGGGCAAGGCCTTTCTTTCTCGGATTGAATGGTTTTCCACTTTTTTCGAGGATGCCCCTGCCGTTATTGCCTTACTGATGCAGCCTTATGTATCGGTGCTTGAAACCGGATCGGGATTTACACACGAGGAGGTTGACAATATGCGCAACCGACCCGATATGCAGACTGCAGGCGCGGCTGTTGAAAACATCCTGCTTTCGGCGGTTGATCTGGGACTTGGCGCATGCTGGCTTAGCGCACCGATGATTGCACGCGAAGAACTGGAGCGCCTGCTGGGAGTTGAAGAGCCATATAAACTCATCAATTTTGTGGCGGTGGGAAAACCTTTCGGCGCACCTGCTAAAAAGAATAAGAAACCGCTGAACGAGATTCTTCAGTTTATTGAATAGCGCCGCCCGCTGCGGCATCTTTCAGCAAACCGATGGTAGCTTCCGGATCAGCAGATGAGAAAACCGTATTTCCGGCAACCAATACATCGGCACCTGCCTGAATCAGTTTTCCGGCATTATTCAGGTCAACACCGCCATCCACTTCGATTAGGGCAGATGACTGCTTTGCTTTAATCAACTCTTTGAGTCTTAGAATCTTGCCGTATGTATTTTCGATAAATTTCTGTCCACCGAAACCGGGATTCACCGACATAATCAATACCAAATCCACATCGGCTATAATATCCTGAAGCACATCCACGGGGGTATGCGGATTTAGCACTACGCCTGCTTTCATTCCCAGCTCTTTGATCTGGTGCACTGCCCTGTGGAGATGGGTAACTGCTTCGTACTGAATGCTCAGGCAATAGGTTCCCAAATCGCGGAACACCTCGAAGTAGCGCTCCGGCTGTACAATCATCAGATGAACATCAAGGGGTTTGCGGGCAACACGGCCGATGGCTTTGATTACCGGCATTCCAAAAGAGATGTTGGGAACAAATACGCCATCCATTACATCTACATGAAACCAGTCTGCCCGACTGCGGTTAACCATTTCAATATCTTCACCCAATCGGGTAAAGTCGGCTGAAAGTAAAGAAGGAGCTATCAAATGCATCAGAAAAACTCTTTGTTGGTTTCAGTGGATAAAAGTACGTTTTTTTCTGTTCGGGGTTTTGGAAAGATTAAAACTGCAGATTGCTAAATAATGGTCGCTAATATCAAACTAAAAATAATTTATTTTAAAAGGTAGTATCC
>LUZO01000475.1 GCA_001603685.1 Bacteroidales bacterium Bact_23 | reverse complement strand
TATTTTCTGCATTTATTTAAGCGGAAGCCAGACAATATATCAATATCATTTGTATCACAATACCATTTTTGTTGGAGGTGCTTCCAATTTTGCTCTTTGTAATTCATACGATTTGTTTGCCAGTAACAATCTGAGTACAGAGGATATCAGGAATAATATCTTCCACAATGAAAGGCAGGCCAATGCGAGTCCCACCTACCACTGTGCGGTTCATTATCAGTATAATGACAATGGCCTGACCAGCGATTACAATGTGTATTATTATCCTTACGGGTACATGGCGCGTATCGGACCGCCAGGCGCCAATGATTTTATAAGTACCCTGGATGCATGGCGGGTACGGTTCCCCGGACAGGATATTCATAGTGTAGCAGATGATTCTGATTTTGCTGCACCCGGAGGAAATAATCCTGCAAATTATATTCCTGCCAATCCATATGATGGATTTAACAATGTTGGGATAACCACCGACTATGCCGGTACTCCCAGGGATTGCAACTTTACCCGTGGTGCGTATGAGGTATCAGGAACATCGCCCGTGGTAGAATTCAATCCGGATGAGCTGAGCAGGTGCATGGGTTTGGAAACGGTTACCTATACGGCATTTGTGCTGAATGCTTCAACGGTGGTTTACACACTTGACCAGGGAAGTGTTAACGGCGGAGTTTCCATAATCGCCGGTACCGGCGAGGTATCATTCCCGGCCGGCTGGAGCGGGGTAACCACCATAACTGCTACCGCCACCGGCTGCGACGGTACATCAACAGCCTCGGCTACACTCACGGTTACCACTTACGGCGATGTGGAAGCGCCCGTATTTGATGCTAATCTGCCTTCGGAACGCTGTGTGGACGAACAGCCTCTGACGGTGACCTATTCAGCAACGGCAACCAACAGCAGCGGTATTGTGTATAGCCTTGATCCTGCCGCCGCCGGAACCATTGATCCGGCCACCGGGGAAGTAACCTGGAATGCAACATTCAGCGGAACAGCCACCATAACGGCGGTAGCTTCCGGCTGTGGCCCTGATTTAAGCACTGACTTTATAGTTACCGTATATCCGGATGTTTCAGCACCGGTATTTGCCCTGGGCCCCGGCTCAAGCCGGTGCCAGAGTGCCGGAACAGTAACCTATACGGCATCAGCCACCAACAGTACCTCCATAACATACTCACTTGATGCGGCAAGTATTGCCGGCGGTGTTACCATTGATTCGAATACCGGTGAAGTAACCTATCCGGATATCTGGGTGGGTACCACCTATATTACGGCTACGGCAGAAGGATGCGGCGGGCCGGTTTCATCGGTGCATACTGCTGTGAGTACCGATGCTTTGGAGGTAACCGTTACCATTACCGTTGATCCGCCTTCGCCCTGTAGCGCGAACCAGATGACTTTTGAGGTTTCAGACCTTGAACACGGTGGTACTTCGCCAACCTATCGCTGGGAGGTTAACGGCGCAACCGTTGGCGGTAATTCACCGGTTTATGGCCCCGTTGTTTTACCCACCGGTGCACTGGTACAATGTTTCGTTGAATCAAGTGATCCTTGTGCCATTCCCGGTGAGCATGGCTCAAATGTTATTGAAGTGGTTTTCGGAGTGGTGGAAGTCTATTCGCTAGCCAACCCGACATCTACCTGTTATCCCAACCTTGGAGAAGCATTTGAGGCTATCAATAACGGAGATTATACGGGAACCATCAGTGTAATGATAAATGGTAATACCACCGAGCCGGTAACCGCCGTGCTGAATGCCAGCGGAACCGGTGCTGCATCATATACTTCGGTAAGGGTATTCCCCAGTGTAGCCGGTATTTCAGTTACCGGTGATCTTGACGCCCCTATGATTCACCTGAATGGCGCAGATAATGTTACATTCCACGGAGGAGTCGGAGGAACGGCCAACTCGCTCGATCTGACCATCAACAATACCAGTACCGGTACCAACGCCGTAACCATACAGATGGATAACGGGGCGCAAGGCAATCAGATTATTTATGTAAATATGAGGGGTTCCGGGCTGGGAACCAACAGAGGAACCGTATATATCGGACAGGCTGCAACCGGTTCCAATTTAAATACCGGAATACTTATCAATTACAACACATTCTCCGGGAATGGAAACAACCGCCCGGCCAACTCGGTATATTCCTATACAACAACCGGGGGTAACAGAGCATACATTAACAACAATGAATTTTTTGATTTTCTGAGCCTCTCAGTCAATTCCTGTGGAGTACTGGTTGAGTCACCCAGGGTTGCACCTGTTTCATCCTGGCAGATAAATAATAACCGGTTTTATGAAACCACTGCATTTTCTCCTGTTGGAAATGTGGATTATGCGGTTATAAAAATGACCGGTGTCGGATCAGGTAACCAGATCTGGGGAAATAACATTGGCGGCAATTCCGCCTCAGGTACGGGAAGGTGGCTGAAGACAAACAGTGGTAACAATCTGTTCTCGGCAATCTCCGTAAATGGAACTTTGGTAAATAATCCCGATAATCTTTCGCTTGCAGGCTCCTTAAGGAATAATGTAATTAGTTTGTTTGACTGGAGCAACAGCGGCAATGCAAGCTGGAGGGGGATACATATAGGTGATCAGGGGTACTTTTCTGTTGGAAATGTTAGTTATGGAAATAATCCCTATGAGTATGCCAATATTATTGGATCAAGAACCGAGGCTAACAGCATTATTTTAACGCAGGGGGCAACATCGGTTAATATCATCTATCATTATACCGGATTTTTCGGGATATGCCATGAAAGCAGACAACCGCAAAATATTCAGAGTAATATAATTGGTGGTATAACAACCAGAACATCCAATAGTACACATGGTTGCAATTTGTTTGGGATCGGAAAGATACTTGAGGCAACACATACTGTAATGGAT
>LUZO01000474.1 GCA_001603685.1 Bacteroidales bacterium Bact_23 | reverse complement strand
AATGACTTCCCTGTCGTTCATGCATTACAATAAAAATGATTATAAAAACATAACGATTATTATCCGAAAATTTCAATTTTAAGATAATAAAGAACCGGGAAAAAATTTTATAAATTACTCATAACATACAGAGATATAGCAAATTGACATTATAAAAACTTAATGTGAAAAGTTTAACAAATTATTAACATAGCTTATGTAATTAGATAAGTGAATGTTTATGCGGTTTTGGTGAAATTGACCGGTTTCCGGCTTAAAATATTGTCAAACTTATTAAAATAAGGTTTGTTTACTTTGTTATGCACTAATGCAGAATTGTTTACCTTTTGCTAACCTTAAAATGCAGAATCATGGGAAAGATTTATACCACTTTAGTTTTTTTGCTGTCCTTCGTTGGTTTTGCGACGGCGCAAACCTGGATACCGGATACCTTATTCGGGACAAATTCCCTGCTTTATGTAAATCCCGGAGCCGGTGATGAACTTTCAAATTTCGTACTCCAGCCTGATGGCAAAATCATTGCCGGCGGATATGATTATGATATTAGCTTCAATGGCTATAACAATATAATGATCAGGTTTGATGCGTGCGGTACGATTGACTCATCGTTTGGCTCCGGTGGCATTGTAAAACACCGTTTCGATCAGCGCAACCGTGGGTTTAGCTATGCATTGCATACGGGTAATAAGATTTTATGTGCCGGCTTACAGTCAAACAGCAATGCCGGGTCGGATCAGATACCTTTTATTGCCAGATATAATCCTGATGGAAGTGTGGATGATTCATTCGGTTACAATGGGACGCATGCCCTCAGATTTGATTCGGTAACTTCCGGCGCTTTGTACAGTGTAATACCCCTGGCTGATGGCAGGATTTTATGCGGAGGAACGGTAAACGCCAGTTCCTACGGAGGAGCCAACGGCATGGGCGCCATGCGCTTTCTCGAAAACGGTATGCTTGATATTACTTTCAATACCAAAGGAAAGGTGATTTATAAGAAAAACACGGTATTTAATCCCGTTAGGGCTGCCCTGATGCAAAACGGAGATGTTATTTTAACCGGGCGTTACGCCGACAGTAACGGTAATTTCCATTTTGTTGCCGTCAGCTATAATCAGTCGGGAGATTTGAATTATGGGTATGGAACTGATGGAGAATTCACGGATCCCGTCGATCTGAGTGAGGATTATATTGGCGCCTATATGGGAGTTCAGCAGGATGAAAAGATTGTACTGGCCAGTATGAGAAAGGATGCCGATGACGGTATCGAGGTGATCCGCATTATGCCGGGAGGGTATCTGGATCCGTCATTTGGCGATAACGGCCATGTTAATCTGGTTTATGATAGAATCAGATGTACCGGAGTAAAAATCCTTGAAGACTCCAGAATTCTGATATTGTGTCAGTATAGGGTTGACTACTATAGTGGTGCGGTTATCTGTTTGCTTCCTGATGGTTCGGTTGACAGCGGGTTTGGGGATAACGGCCTGTTGTTTGTGAATATGAATCCAGGGGGGACACATCAAATTAATGATGCGCTTGAGCTCCCCAATGAACGGATTCTTTTTGGTACCGGCACATTTGATATGCATTTCAAGGGCTATACCACCCATTCAAATGTTCCGCACATATCGGGCGATGCCTTTATGCTCAGCACCACCGGCAGCGGTACTTTCCAGTGGTACCTGAATGGCGAAGCCATTCCCGGAGAAACCTCCTCAAGCTGCATTCCGCAGGCCAACGGCGATTACACCGTTGAAATTACCAGTGATTCGGGCTGTACTCTCTTGTCAGACCCATACACAGTAAACAGTGTTGGAATCAATGAACCGTCTCTTTCGGAATTGCAGATCTATCCCAATCCTTTCTCATCCGAGTTTCAGATTAAAACGGGAAAAGAGATGAAAAGCGTAGCTTTATTTGATCCCGCCGGCAGGGCGATCATCAGCAAGGCAAACCTCAATACCTCAAATCTGAAACTCCAAACCGCCGGCCTCGCTCCGGGCATCTACTTCCTGAAGGTGGTGGTTGACGGAAAGCCGGTTGTCAGCAAGATTTTAAGGCAGTAACTGCTGATTTTCAAATCCATCCGTTATGGATCTGGGTGTAATTGCTACTTTTTCAGCGAATTAACAGCCAGCCAGGCCATCAGTCCGGCTCCGGTTTCAAGGCTGCTTTCGTCCACATCAAAGCGATCGGTGTGGAGGTTGTGTACGATGCCTTTTTCCACATTTCCGGTACCCAGGCGATAGAAGCATGAGGGCACCTGCTGCGAATAATAGGCAAAATCTTCGGCGGTCATGCGCAGGTCGAGGTCAACCACATTTCCGGCGCCAAGGTACTCAATGGCCGCCTGTTTTGCTTCGGCGGTTACTGTTTCGTCATTTACCAGAAAGGGGTATCCCTTGTCGATGAACACTTCGCAGCTTCCGCCCATGCTTTCGGCAATGGAAACCGCCATTCTCTCAATTTTCTGATGCGCTTCGGCGCGCCATTTTTCGTCGAAGGTGCGGAGGGTTCCATCGAGCTTTACCTCGTTGGGGATGATGTTGGTACGCCCTTCGGCGATGAACCTTCCGAAGGAGAGTACGGCCGGCAGTTGCGGCGGTGCGTTGCGGCTCACGATCTGCTGAAGCGCCACCAGGATATGGGCGGCAATCAGCACGGGATCCACATTCATTTCGGGGGTGGCGCCGTGGCCGCCCTTCCCTTTTACGGTAAGGTAGATTTCGTCGGTGGAAGCCATGTATTTACCCGGTTTAAAGCCAACCTTTCCCGCTTCAAGCGTGGGGAGCACATGCTGCCCGAACATCTCCTGAGGCGAAGGGTTTTGCAAAGCCCCTTCCTTAATCATCATGGAGGCGCCTCCCGGGAATTTCTCTTCGGAGGGCTGGAATATCAGCTTTACGGTTCCCTCGAACTGCTCTTTCAGTTCGTGCAGGATTCTGGCGGCTCCCAGCAGGCAGGTCATATGGGCGTCGTGGCCGCAGGCATGCATAACGCCCGGGTTCTGAGAGCAGTAACTGACCTCATTCTTCTCATGAATCGGCAGCGCATCCATATCCGCCCTCAGGGCAATCACCCGTTTCGACGGGTTTTTCCCCTCAATCAGCCCGACAATTCCATATACCGCCAGGCCCGATTTGAACGGGATGCCATATTCCGTGAGCTTTTTTCTGATAAATGCCGAGGTAGCCTCTTCCTGCATCGAGAGCTCGGGATGCATATGCAGGTGGCGGCGGATGGCAAGCAGCTCTTCGCTTATTCCGGCGGCTTTTTGTTTTATCGTGTCGATCAGGCTCATGGCTTTGCTTTTATTTAAAGAAACGGCTCAGATTAGAAATGGGTTGGTGATTTTTTCATAACCGATCGAGGTTTCAGGCCCGTGCCCGGGATATACGGTATAATCGTCGGGCAGGGTAAACAGTTTCTGCCGTATGCTCTCCATCAGCACATCGAAATCGCCGGTGGGAAGGTCGGTGCGGCCGATGCTTCCGTTGAAAAGCACATCACCGGCAACCACAAACCGTCCTTCGTGGCTCACCAGGCAGATGCTTCCATCGGCATGGCCGGGGGTGTAACGCACCTCAAGCTGAATGTCGCCGTAGTTCAGTACATCGCCATCCTCAACAAAAATCTCAGGCTTCACAATCTCGTGTACCTGAAGGTTGAAAACAGTGCCAAACTCCTTAGCCGTTTCCCAGAATATTTTGCTGCCTTTGTGGCCGGTGGGCTTTATCCCGTATTTCTGAGATACAAACAGATTTCCAAGGATATGGTCCACATGGAAATGGGTGTTTATCAGCGCCAGGGGCTTCAGCTTCTTCTGATCGATAAATGCAGCAAGCCGTTTCTGTTCATAATCGTCTTCGCAACCGGGATCGATGATCACACAGTTGCCGTTGCTGTCGGATATGACAAAGGTATTTACGGCAAATGAGTTGAATACAAGGGTGTTGATGTGTATCATGGAAGTTTTATATTCGGTTGAGATGACAAAAGTAATTGTTTTATGTGGATTTTGGGATCGGCTGCAGGAGTTTGGCCGGCTGAAATTTGAGGGTCAGGATGCATATCGGTTGGCATGCGGGTTATTTCTGATTAATTACTCGGTTTTAGCCGTTAAACGGTACGACATTTGCGGCATTTTATGGCTGTTTTCGGGCCGGCTACAACAAGTCGGGGATTTTTGTGTTATTTTTACACCCTTAATGGAGATAAATGAGCAGTAATTTGTCCTGCAAAAGAGATAAACCATTCAAAAAACTTGTCCTGGCCCTGATTCTGGGGCTTGCCGGGCTGTTGCCGCTGCATGCCCAGTTTTACAACGGATCGCAGATTCCGTTCGGGAAAAGCCGTGTGCAGTACGGCGACTTTTTGTGGACTTATTACCGCTTCAACGATTTCGATACCTATTTTTATCTGAACGGAAAGGAGCTGGCCATCTATACCGCCCGCTATGCAAAGGAGATACTGCCTGAACTGGAGACGCTGCTTGAAACCAGAATGACGGACAAGGTGGAGTTCATCGTCTTCAACTCACTGACCGACCTGAAGCAAAGCAACATCGGTCTGGTCAGCGAGCAGCAGTATAACATTGGCGGGATAACCCATATTATAGATAATAAGGTATTTATCTATTTCGACGGCAACTATGCCAATTTCGAAAGGCAGATCAGGGCGGGGCTTGCACGGGCGCTGATCGACCAGTCGATTTATGGCGGATCGGTGGGGCGGCAGATTACCAATGCCACGCTGATGACCATGCCTTCGTGGTTTATCGACGGGCTGGTGTCATACATCGCCGAAGAGTGGGACACCAATCTGGACAACCAGATGCGCGAAGGCATTATTTCGGGGCGATACCGGAAATTCAACCACCTGACCGGAGAGGACGCCATCTGCGCCGGCCACGGAATATGGCGGTACATTGCCAATAAATACGGAAAACAAACCATCCCCAACATCATCTATCTTGCTAGGGTAAGCCGGAATGTTGAAACCGGTTTTCTGTATGTGCTGAATATCTCGTTCCGAAATCTGGTGAAGGAGTGGTATGAAGCCAACCGCCAGTATTATCAGAACAGCGACGATAACCGGCTGAAACCGGCTACGGCTCCGGTGCAGAAAAAGGTAAAAAAGAATGTGGTGAACGACCGGGTAAGGCAGAGCAGCGATGGCCGGTATCTGGCATGGCTGAGCAACCTCGACGGCCAGGTGAAGGTTTGGCTGTATGATACCCGCAGCGGCAAAACGAAGGATATTTACCGGCAGGGCCACCGCCTGGATGAGAAGACCGACCTCTCATATCCACTGATTGAGTTCCATCCGAACGGAAAGGTAATGGGACTGATTACCGAACGGAAAGGCTTTATCAGGTTTTATCAGATCGATCTGGAAACGCACAAGCGCACCTGGCAGTTCATCTACGGTTTTCAGAAAATAGTGGATATGGCCTATTCGCACGACGGGCGTAAGTTTGTGATGTCGGCCATCCGGAAGGGGCAGGCCGATATTTATGTCTTCAACATTGCCGCATCGGCTGCCGAGCAGATTACCAAAGATGCCTACGATGATCTGAATCCGGTATTTATCAACAACTCCACCCGGATTGTCTTCAGCTCGAACCGTCCCTCCGATACGCTGGTTGACGATCCGAAAATATCGAAGCCGGGATTTGACCACAACCACGATCTTTTTCTGTACGATTATGCGGCAAAGAGCAAATTGCTGCGCCGGATTACCGACACTCCCCTTGCCAATGAGGTGCAGCCGGTGGAATACGAAAAGGGGTACATCTCGTTTCTGAGCGACGAAAACGGGATTTATAACCGTTACCTTGCCGGATTCGACAGCGTGATTACCCATGTGGATACGGCGGCGCATTACCGCTATTTCACCCGAACCTATGCACTCACCGATTATGCCCGCAATGTGGTATCGCATACCTCGTCGCCGGCAGCGGCCAAAGGGGCGGAGATTATCCGTTCGGGCCGGTTCAGCACCATCTATGCCTACGACCAGCCACAGGCGCGCAGGGTGGAGCCGGTTTCGCCGCAGCCTACCGCTTATATGGAACAAAAAATGCTGGAACTCAGCATCCTGAAGGAGCGCAAGAAAGAAACGCCTGAAAAGCCGAAACCGAGGGAGCGGCGCCGCAGATTTGTAAATGTTTATGTGGGCGATCCCGAACTGCCGCCTTCTGACAGCCTGATCGATCTGGAGCAATACCGCCTGAGCAGGGAGAATGTCCGCCGGTCGGCGAGAACGGGCAGCCTTTCGTTTGTCGATGAAAACGACAACTTCAGCGTGCCTAAACAGCGGAACTACAATGTGGAGTACCGCATCAATGAACTGGTAAGCCAGCTCGACTTCAATTTCCTGAGTACCACCTATCAGCCCTTCTCCGGCGGCGGAGGGCCCATCTTTCTGACACCCGGTTTCAACGCTTTTTTCAAAACCGGACTTTCCGACCTTCTTGAGGATTACCGTATCGTGGCAGGAGTGAGGCTTGATTTCAATCTGGTAAATAATGAGTATGTGATTAACATTGCCAATCTGAAACACCGCCTCGACCGGGAGATCTATTTCCACCGCCAGTCCATTGAGCAGAGAAGCCTGTATTCCATTGTAAGATACAAGATTCATGAGCTGCACTACATCCTGAAATACCCGTTCAGCCCGCTGTTGTCGCTGAAAGGGACCACCACCCTCCGGCTTGACAAGGGGGTGTTTATGTCAACCGATCAGTACAATCTGCGTGAGCCCGACTTTAACCGTTACTGGGCTTCGGGAAAGCTGGAGCTGACCTACGATGCCACCCGCCAGCTGGGGCTGAACATACTGGATGGCCTTCGCTATAAGGCTTTCGGTGAGTATTATCATCAGTTGTACGGCGATGATGTGAATACCAACATCGTGGTGCTGGGGTTTGATATCCGCCACTATCTGCCCATTCACCGGAATTTTATCTGGGCAAACCGCTTTGCCACCAGCACCTCATTCGGGAAAAGCAGGCTCATATATTATATGGGTGGCGTGGACACCTGGCTGACGCCGAAATTCACCAGAGAAGCGCCGATTGACTATTCGCAGAACTATGTTTACCAGACCCTGGCCACCAATATGCGCGGATTTTATCAGAATGTGCGCAACGGAAACAGCTTTGCGGTGATCAACTCGGAACTGCGTTTCCCAATATTCAGTTATCTGGCAAACAGGCCGCTGCGCTCCGATTTCCTGAGCAGCTTCCAGATTATTGCATTCGGCGATCTGGGAACCGCCTGGACCGGTTTGACACCTTATTCGGATGAAAATGCACTGTTTACACGGGTTATCCGGAGAGGCCCGCTGCTGATAACCGTTCATGAGCAGCGCGAGCCGTTGGTCGGCGGATTCGGGTTTGGAGCCAGAACCCGGCTGCTGGGATATTTCCTGAGGGCCGATTATGCCTGGGGTATTGAAGATATGGTTTTAAACAAACCGGTGTTTTATATTTCACTCAGCCTCGACTTTTAAACAGTCAATTTTGCCGTTTTCAGGTTTTTTCGTTAAAAACCCGCTTTAATGGGGTGCTTATCAGCAGATTAGACTTATTATACAACATATCTATCAGATAGTCAGATGCATATAGTTATCAACCGGCAGAATTGTTAATAT
>LUZO01000473.1 GCA_001603685.1 Bacteroidales bacterium Bact_23 | reverse complement strand
CAATAAGATATTGCAAATCAATTAAGTATAGAGGAATTATTTTTAAAGCCGGATTGCAGGTTCTATGCCTGCTCATCATTTTGTGCCGGAAACCGGGCCATCAGAGTTCGGTTGGAAGAAAGACAAAGAGCTGTCAGATAATTCTGACAGCTCTGGTGCCACCTTTAATAAACACACATTATGATGCAAAGCCTGTCGGCGGTCAGGGACAGGTGATCCCTGTTAATGATATCTGTTAATTCTGGTTTTTGCGGAATGAATAAGCCGTTTCGCCGTCCAGCAGTCTCACATTCTCTGTTTTTCCTTTGCTGTTGATTTCTCTTTCCAGTTTCAATTCATTATCGGTCAGTAAATTAAATCCGCTGATTCCGATGTCGGCAAGCATCCATCCGTTTACAGCTTCAGGAAGCTGTTTCTTAAGTTGTGCACCTCCCTTTATAATCGCCGGAAGCCGTTTGCCGATAGAAAATTCCCTGCTTCTGCCGCCTTCCTCCCGGGTTTCGTCCCAGGCGAGCAACATCTCCTGCGATTGGTGAATGGCATCAACCAGATCTGAAAACTCATTCCGCGGGTTCATTTCGTCCGGACGGCCTGCGGGGATAATGCCCGTAGGCATCGAAGCCATTTCAAACGACTGCAGCCTGACAACCGGCTGCTTTATCTGTTCCGGTTTCCGGTTTTCTGCCACTGCTTCTTTTACCGGCTCCGATGGAATTGGTTCGGGCTTGCTAAATTCTGATGTGCCTTCATTTGAAACCGGTTTAGTATCGTTGTTATATGCGGTTTCATTTACCATTATCCGGTCGAAAATCTCTTTTCTGTTTTCGGGCTGTAGTCTGAAAAATACCGAAATAAGGATCAACACCGAAGCGGCCACGGATGAATAATAGAGAAAACGGGTTCTGAACAGCGGCACGATCTTTTTGAGCTCGCCGGGTTCAGGATATTTTATCCGGCTGTCAGAAGATAAGCGGCTCATTCTGAATGCTTCGAACGCAGAGAGGAATTCCGGATTCTTACTGAGGTATTCATTCACATTCTGCATCCCGGTTTCCGAAAGGTCGCCCTCGTGGTAGGCAATAAAGTAGTAGGTGTTGTTCTCGCCGGTAATGTGAACGGCGTCTGTGTCATAAGCCGGTTTCAGCGCTTCCTTGAACGGGTATTCCGGCATTGGTTCCTGATCAGGAATGGCGCCGCTCAGCCCTTCCATCTCCTTTTTAATATCCGGATTCAACTCCAGAAACAGCAGCAGTTCGGCACTCTCAACCGGGCCGAGATTTCCGTCGAGGTAGTCCACAATGAACACCTCATAGTTCTGTCTGTTTATTTTGCTGCTTTCCATTGCTTTTTGTTTTTCAAATTACCCTGTCGGGGCTTCCGATGTAGTTTTTCAGGGCGACCCTTGCCCGGTAAATGTAAACCTTCACCTGTGATTCGCTCAGATTGGTAATTTTACCGATCTCCTCATACGAGTATCCTTCGTAGTCGCGCAGGGTAATAACCGCCTTTTGCATTTCGGGCAGTGTTTCGAGCGCTTTGTTCAGAACCTCATGCAAATCGCTGTATCCCTGATCGGCCGAAACGGAGTCGTGGCGTGCTTCATCGAGCCTGGTATTTCGGTTTTCGCGACGGATATCGTCTATCATGGTGTGATAAGCCGTTGTGAACAGATACGATTTTGCTTTTTCAATAGAAATGTCTCCGGATTTTTCCCACATCTTCGAGAACGATTCCTGAACAATATCGCGCGCACGCTCCTCGTCTCCGATGTTTTTCAGGATGAACCTGTAAACACCATCGGCATGATTGTCCACGCATTTATTGTATTCAACTGTTGTCATCCGCCTTCTTTATCTCGTTCGGTTGATAGTATGACAGTTTAACCCGGAATTTGTTACAGTAAAACTGAAATATTTTTTCCGGTAAATACTTTTTCTAAAACCCAAAGCAGTTTTTTTGTGAGAAAGTTCTGTGAATTAACGGAGGATCAGTTATTTATATTTCAGACAGGTTGCCCCGGGCAACCATACCATCCGGTGTAATTCACACCTATAAAAGTAATGATTCTTTTTGAGGGTTTCAGGT
>LUZO01000472.1 GCA_001603685.1 Bacteroidales bacterium Bact_23 | reverse complement strand
GTCATCAGCAGATCGTTCACGGTGATTTCGGTGATAAACTGCCTGTTCTGGTTCTTGTCCGTATAGGAGCGGTAGTAAAGCTTCCCCTCTATGGCAATCTCCTGCCCTTTTGTGAGGTGTTTTTCGCAGACATCGGCAAGCCCGCCCCAGGCAACCAGGGTGTGCCACTGTGCGTCTTCAACCTTTTCACCGGCCTTGTTGTAGTAATGCTCATTGGTTACCAGACGCATACGAGCGACTTTCAGGTTATTGTTTAACATTTTGATTTCGGGATCGGCACCCAGGCGGCCAATCAGTTGAACGGAATTATTGAGCTTATTCATGATCGTAAGTTTTTTAATGTTTTTTATGCAATTTTCTGTTTGTTGATAAAAGCGCTGGATTAACCGGCCCTGCGTCCGCTGATCATAAGCAGGTCGTTAACGGTTATCTCCGTACTGATGTGGTTGTTACCTTCTTTATCGGTATAGGTACGATACGAAATACGGCCTTCAATGGCGATCTCCTTGCCTTTCTGCAGGTATTTCGAGCAGATTTCGGCAAGCTTTCCCCATACAATCAGGGTGTGCCAGTTGGTACGGATGGACTTCTCGCCGTTCTTGCCAAGCGCTGCCTCGTTGGTAGCCAGGGAAAGACGGGCCATCATGCTGCCATTCTCAAATGTTTTTACTTCAGGATCTGCACCAAGGTGTCCGATCAACTGAACGCGGTTCCGTAATGCTTTCATAACTTTTTTGTTTTGCGCCCGATTCCGGGCATGTTCAACTTTTTAATTAACTCGACTTTTTCCAACCTAAACTCATTCCGGTTGAACGATGAAGCAAAATTACAACGGCTCATCAGCCTGAGTCGGTTAATAACCAGTTACTTTCGAATGTAGTCGTTTGTAACCGTTTGCAAACGACTAATAATATTTTATAGCGTTGATATTCTGTAGCTTATGCTCTAAGGCAATAAATCAGTATTTTCATTTACGGAAAGCGATAATTCGCTAAATTGCAGTCGGTTTTCAGTATTCTGACGAAATTTCCGGATTTTGCGTCCGGATAAAAAGGCCTCTCCCATGCGAAAAAACATCGCCATCCGGATATCGGTCACCCTGCTTGCCTGGCTTCTGCAGGGCGCCCTGCTTTTCATCACGGCTCAAACCTTCAGGTGGATGTGGGCATGGGCGTATATTGCCACCGGGCTGCTTATCCTGATTATGAACGCCGTATATCTGCCCAAAGAGATAATTGCCGAACGGGGAAGCAGGAAAAAAGAGGTGAAGAGATGGGATAAAATCATTGTTTTTTCCGGCCTGATTCCGTTTGCGGGACTCTTTATCCTCTCAGGGTTGGATTTCAGGTTTCAATGGACAGGCAGCGTGCCGTCTACAGTCAATATCGCCGGGCTAATCCTGGTTTTTACCGGCGCAGTTATCTTTACCCGCGCCATGGTGGAAAACCCCTTCTTTTCGACCATGGCTGGAATCCAGAATGAGCGCGGGCATACCATTGTAATTTCGGGACCCTACAGCATTATCAGGCATCCCGGCTATGCCAGCCTGATTCTGATGAACCTGGCCACACCGCCGGCTCTCGGCTCGGCCTGGGCCCTGACCATGGCTGCTCTGGCCACCCTGCTGCTAATTATCCGAACCGCACTGGAAGACCGGATGCTGAGCAAAGCACTCGAAGGATATCAGGAATACAAACAACAGGTCAGGTACAGGCTGATTCCGTTTATCTGGTAAGGGGAAAGCAAAGTTTTCCCGTTAACCGGAGTTGATGGCAACATCAAAGGAATTTGCCGGAAATTTTTCCTGCCATGCCTTTCCGCGGAATAATGGCCTATTTTTGCTTATCCGTTCAGGTTATATAATTTTCGGATTAAAGCAGGCAGCGGACTGCAATTATATTAGGTGTAATTTCAGAAAAGGATGTTAAAAAACATATTGCTTGTTGGTACGGGAGGATTTATCGGAAGTGTAGGCAGGTACTTCATTTCCAGGCTGAACCTTTCCCTGGATTATTACTCAATTCCGGTCGGAACCCTGACCGTAAATGTCGCCGGCAGCCTGATTATCGGATTTCTGGCCGGAATAGCGGGTAAAACAGATCTGCTCTCCCTGGAATTACGGCTGTTTCTGATGGTTGGTTTTGTGGGAGGATTTACTACTTTCTCAACCTTCACCAACGAAAATATGGTACTGATGCAAAACGGGCAGTTTCTTTCTGCGCTGATTTACACCTTCATCAGTTTATTTCTCGGCTTTCTGGCCGTATATCTGGGATATTCACTCAGCAACCTGATTTAATTATGGAATCAAATGAATTCAGCATTCTGCGCATCCGTGCCAGTTCAACGGACAAAATCGGGCATAAACTGCTTTATGAACACATCGTTCAAACAGCAAAGGAGAATGGCATCAGCGGAGTTACCGTGTTCCGCGGCATTATGGGTTATGGCGAGAGCAGCCGCCGTATTGAATCATCCAGATACTGGGAGCTTACCGAAAAGCTGCCGGTTATGATTGAGATGATTGATAAAACGGACAGGCTGGAATCGTTTTTCAAACTGATTGAAGATGAACTGAACGCAATGAGCAAGGGCTGCCTCGTTACCATGGAGCGGGTGAATATTTTGCTACACAGGGCAGGAAAAAATAAATATTAATTGCAGAATAGAATGGAGCCTTATTTTCACCCCCAAATAGCCGCTCTTCATCTTAAACACCCGATTTCCCTTCAAAAATTTTTAAACCGCTTAAACAATTTCAATAAATAAAGCCTTATTTTTGTACAACAGGATTACAGTAAACAAAAAAC
>LUZO01000471.1 GCA_001603685.1 Bacteroidales bacterium Bact_23 | reverse complement strand
GAAGCCGGTTTTTCAATCGTTTGCAACTTGTTTATATCTTGCATCAACCATCTTTTTAATAAATTGATTTACCGCACATTACATTTTTTTTTCATTGGATTTCGCACTAATTTATCCACAACTGTGGCTGAACTTTAAATTATGTATTACCTTTGTGTACTTTGCCGGTATCTCACACCGGAATCTGGGATAAAACAGAATACTATCTAAATCATTGGATATGTCATTAACCAAGAAAACATCTGACCTCAAAAAGAGGATGCGTGATGCATTGAAGGGTGGTGGCCAGGTAGCAATTGACAAGCAGAAAGCAACGGGCAAGATGACGGCCCGCGAGCGTATCATTGCACTGGTTGACCCTAAATCGTTCCACGAGTATGATTTATTTGTGGAGCATGCCGGTAAGGATTTCGACATGAGTGATAAATATCTGCCTGGCGACGGCGTTATTACCGGAACAGGAACCCTTAACGGGTATCCGGTTTGTATTTATGCTCAGGATTTTACCGTAGCCGGCGGATCACTTGGCTATATGCACGCCAAAAAGATCACCAAGATCATGGATCATGCCATGAAGCTTAAAGTACCCATCATCGGGATCAACGACTCCGGCGGCGCCCGTATTCAGGAGGGTGTTAACTCTTTGGCGGGATATGGTGAAATCTTCTACCGAAACACCCAGGCATCGGGTGTTATTCCTCAGATCAGCGTTATTCTCGGGCCCTGTGCCGGCGGTGCGGTTTATTCACCGGCGCTTACCGACTTTGTTTTTGTGGTTGACAAGATCTCCAAAATGTTTATCACCGGACCTGAAGTTATTAAGACTGTTCTTGGTGAAGAGATATCGATGGAAGAGCTTGGCGGCGCACGCGTACAAAGCGAGATTACCGGAAACGCCCATTTCTTTGCCGAAAGCGAACAGGAGTGCTTCGAACAGATAAAAACCCTGTGTAGTTTTATTCCCTGGAACAACATTAAGAAGGCCGAAGCATTTCCGAAGAAGCCGCCCCGTTCCAGAAATTACAACATTGAAAAGATCTTCCCCACAAACCCGCGCCAGCCTTACGATGTAAAAGACATTATCCGCGCCATTGTGGATGATTCGGAGTTTTTCGAGGTACAAAGCATGTTTGCCGCCAACATCGTAATCGGGTTTGCGCGCCTGAACGGCAAAACCGTCGGGTTTGTCGCCAACCAGCCGCTGGTACTTGCCGGTGTGCTCGATGTTGACTCATCCGACAAGGCAGCCCGCTTTATCCGCTACTGCGATGCATTTAACATTCCGCTTGTTACGCTGGTTGACCTTCCGGGCTACCTTCCGGGAGTTGACCAGGAGCATGCCGGCGTTATCCGTCACGGCGCCAAGGTACTTTACGCCTATTCGGAGGCTACCGTTCCCAAAATGACGGTTATTCTCAGGAAAGCTTACGGAGGAGGCTATATCGCAATGTGCTCAAGCCACCTGAAAGCCGACTTTGTTTTCGCATGGCCTACCGCCGAAATCGCCGTTATGGGTCCGGAAGGAGCTGCCAACATCATCTTCAGAAATGAAATTAAAAATGCCGAGAATCCTGACGAGATGCGAAAACTCAAAATCAAGGAATATAAGGAGAAATTTGCAAATCCTTATGTTGCAGCTGCTTACGGATATGTTGACGCCGTAATTGAGCCTGCCGAAACCCGCAATATGCTGGTACATGCCCTTGAAATATCTGAAGAGAAAGTTGAAGTCCGTCCAAATAAAAAACATGGTATTCCACCATTCTAATCCGATCAATTATGGAAGGAAACAGTATGCCGGCTTTCAAAACCATCATTATCGACAATATTAAGTATAAAACCACGCTCACCAAAAAATACATGGCGCGGAAAGCTTATGAACCTGTCGATTTTGGCAAGGTGTATTCCTTTATTCCGGGTACCATCCGGGAAGTTTTCGTTTCTGAAGGAGCGAAAGTAAAACAGGGAGCTCACCTGCTTGAACTGGAAGCCATGAAAATGGTAAACAACATCACAGCACCCATTGACGGAACCGTTACCAAAGTCAATGTTAAAACCGGTGATCTGGTTACCAAAAACTATCTTCTTGTGGAGATAAGCGAATAAAAATCACCTGAACTTTTTACCCGGGGCAGGCCATCCTGCCCCGTTTTTTTTAGGGTTAGCGCACCCTTTTCGTGCATACTGAAAGCATCAGAAAAAGCCAGTGCAAAACTCAGAGCGGTTTGCCTGAGATAAAGGAGGCAAAATCGGCATTTCCGGCAGAAATCAGTTCGAGAATCTGATCACGGCCCTCGCCTGTAACCGATGAGGTAACAATGTACTGCGGCATCTCTTCCCAGTTTTCCAGCATTTTTGCCCTAAAAGCCGCAATGTTTGAATCAAGCTGATTGGCTGTTAGCTTGTCGGATTTGGTGAAAACCAGCGTAAAAGGCAACTGATTCTCCCCAAACCAGTTGATAAAATCCAGATCAGAGGCTTTCGGTTCAATCCTGGAATCGATAAGAATAAAGGTATTTACCAGATTTTGTCTGAAGCGGAAATAACTCCTGATCATGGTTTCCCATTTGTCGCGCTCCTTTTTTGAAATCCTGGCATAGCCATATCCCGGCAAATCGACCAGGAACCACTCCGAATTGATGATAAAATGGTTGATCAGCCTGGTTTTTCCGGGAGTGGACGAGGTGCGCGCCAGATTTTTACGTCCCAGCAACGCATTGATCAACGACGATTTGCCTACATTCGATCTGCCGATAAAGGCATACTCCGCCTTGCCGGCTGCCGGACACTTTGCCGGATCGGAATTGCTGATGAAAAAATCGGCTGTTTGAATAATCATGCCTGCTTCCCCGAGATGGTCAGATGACGCTCAATCTTAATGTCATAGATATCGCCAATGGTAACAATGATGCCCGTTTCCTCCACTTCCCCAAACTCCTCGTTGATGGCAGTTCCGAAAAACTTCATGGTTGACGAGAGGTTCATGTATGCATTTACAAGAGGAGGAATGTTTTCGCCAAGGCTTCTCACCTTTTGAATCAGCAGTTTGTAGTCCTTGTCATATACCCCGTTGGGGAATGCCTGCTCCAGTATGGCGGAATCGGTTTCAAGCTGAACCGGATTGACCGGGTAAACCAGCTTGTCGGGATCGCCGAAATACTTCTTCATAAAAAACAGAATCAGGTCGCGGGCTTCGCGGTTGTAATCGGGATACATGGTTATCTTCCCGAAGAAATATCTGGCATCCGGATGAATCTTCACCAAAGCGCCCAGTCCATCCCATATATTATCAAGCGAATACATCCCCTTGCGGATGTTGTTGGTGGGCTGATAAGCGGGCTGAACAAACGACCTTCCCAGCTCAATGGTATGAGGGAGGTATTTCTCGGCAAACTCCTGAGAATATTTGAACAGTTTGAAAGTGGGTGTATGAAATTCGCCGTCGTCGCCCCTGGTCAGATTCTTTCCATGCACATACCTGTATCCGCCAACAATCTCTCTTTCAACAGGATTCCAAACGATTAACTGCTCAAACGGATTTTCGCAGGTATCGTAATAATCCAGGTCGCAATCAAGGCCGGTTCCGCCGCCGGCATCGCGGAAAGTAATCTCGCGCAGGCGGCCGATTTCGCGCGTTACATTGGGTGCATTAAAGTAGTTGAGAATATAAATCTCGTTATTCCCAACATTGGTTGTACGGATCAATTTATCGGGAGTAAGCTCGGATTCGAGCAAATCACGGTCAAGAGGAGGGATAATCTGTGCAGCTTTCTTCATATTATCAGAAAAGAAACAACTCTATTAAACAACGAAAGTAGCCAAAGGGTTTTCCTCCAGCCTGTAAATATGTGCCCTGAGCAGTTCGGCCCATTTCCCGTCCCTGTATCGCTTATCGAAAGTAGACAGTGGAATGGGTTCACCAAATGTAATAACAATATCTTTATTTTTCTGTTTAAACATTTCGTCAACCAGATAAAGCATCTCGATATTGGCTTTAAGCCTGAAAAATTTGCGCAGGTTGGCAAGGTTGTAAAAGAAATTCGAGTTTTTGCCGCTGATGTGTACCGGAAGTATGTCGCGATTGAATTTCCGGGCTTTGCTCAGGAAAGTCTTTTTCCACTCAAGATCAAGGATTTCCCCTTTTATCTTCCTGGAACATAAGCCGGCCGGGAAATAGAGAATGGTTTTATCGGAAGCAAAAGCTTCATCGTATTTTGCAATGTTTTCGGCATTTGAACCGTGCTTGTTCAGCGGCACAAACAACGGTTTGAGGTTTGGAAGATGCATCAGAAAGTCGTTTACCGGCGCCACAATATCGGGCCGGACCTTCCCTACCGCATACATCAGTGCCATGCCATCCATACCGCCCAGCGGATGGTTTGAAGCAACAACAATCCTTTCGGATTTCAGAAGATTCTCCTCCCCTCTGATGATAATATTTGCACCGAACTCCTCCAGAATGACCTCCAGAAAATCGTGACCCATTTTGTCCCTGTGATCACGAAGGGCTTTGTTCAGCTCATCCTGATGGATGATCCGCTTCAGGTACCTGATGACAAATGAAGGCAGTATTTTAAGTAATCGGGGACTTTTCCCTGCAATTACATCTTCAAGGACAATGAAGTCCTTTTCCTGATCATTTACCGCTTTGTCTGCAGAATCCTCCATACCAAACAGAAATACTTTTTAAAATTTATACAAATTTACAAAATTCGGTTAATCCATTCAATTTCCGGAACAAAAAGAATTATTCCGAGACCAAAATAGAAATCATCGTTATTTTCCAATTTTATATTCTACTGTATATCAGC
>LUZO01000470.1 GCA_001603685.1 Bacteroidales bacterium Bact_23 | reverse complement strand
GAATGTAACATAGCGGATTGGTTATGCGTCATACTCTCAAACAAACCTCAAAAATTTATCAATTATGAAAACACTTACCAACTCTCTGATAAAAGTTTTCGCAGTTATCATCCTGACTGCCACCTCAGTTACCGTGCTTGCAAACCCCTGCGCCGGCAGAAAACTTACAAAACAAAACCGTATCCTTCCCGATTTCACCGAAATTGAAGCCGGAAGCAACTTCATCGTTAAGGTTATTCAGGGCAATTTCACAAAAGTAGCGGTCGAATCGGATGCTGCAAGTATCAATAACATCGAAACTACCGTGATCAACAACCGCCTCCTCATCAGCTACTCAGGAGCCAACACCCCTGATTTGATGAAGGTTTATATCCAGATGCCCGAACTCAGAAAACTCAGCATCTACGGCTCTGCCAAACTTGAGACTACCGGCACAATCAGCGGAACATCGCTCGAATTGAACGCTGATGACGAATGTACAGTAAAGATAAATATGGAGGTAACTTCGTTAATCAGTTGCATTGGCGGCAATGCCAAAGCCGAACTGTCAGGAGTTGCCGGTTTACATAAAGCCAGGATTTCAGGTATAGCTCAGATGGATGCACTTCGCCTCGAAACCGTGACAACCGATGCAACTGTAAGCGGAGCAGCCATTTCGGGGGTATATGCATCGGTAAACATCACCGCCGATATCAGCCAGGCCGGAATGCTCTGCTATTACGATAACGGAGTGCTTATGTCGGCAGATAAGACCAGAAGCTTTGAAATTATCCCTCTCTACACCGGCTCCGAACAGGTAAAAGGGCGCAAAGGCGAATCAAGCATATTCAGTATCCGTCCGCTGCCGGTTTACACCATCCTCTCGGATGCAGGCATAAATGAAAGCGGCTATACAAGCCCCGCACTGCTGTATCAGCGCAATTCAACCCATAATCTCTTCATTCGTCAATAAAAATCTTACCTGATTCCGAAAAAACAACGCTTCGGCTGTAACAAAACATAACCACTCTCCGTCATACCATAAAACAGACAAAAAACACAAGCCATGAAAAACCTTAACTTACTCAGAACAAAACTAACAGCAATAGCCATACTGGCACTTGCGGCCATTACTGCAACAGCACAGCAGACAGGAAGCGGCAGACTTGTAAAACAAGAGCGCGAGGTTCCCGGATTTACCGAAATAGAAGTAGGCAACACTTTCATTGTAAAACTTTCGCAAGGTGAAGTTTGCAAAGTATTCGTCGAAACCGATGATATTTTGCAGGATAAGGTAGAAACCGTAGTGGAGGGCGAACGGCTGCACATCCGTTCTATGGGAATGCGCAACCCCTCTGCCCTGAGGATTTTTATCGAGGCTCCGGAAATCGGAAAGCTGGATGTCAATACAGCCGCCCAGCTTGAGTCAACAGGAACGATAAATGGTTCCTCATTAGAGATTGTAGCTACAGGTGCAAGTAAAGTAAAGCTGGATGTAAATGCCGAATCTCTGAAAACGGATGTCAGCGGAGCAGCCAGAGTTGATTTATCGGGAGTAGCCCAGGCTCATACGATTAATGCAACGGGAGCTGCCAATATCAGAGCGCTGAGTCTGAGGACAATATCCACTTTGGCCACCGTTAGCGGTGCATCTCAGGCGCGGGTATTTGCCACCGAATTAATCAATGCCGACATAAGCGGAGCCGGTACTCTCTACTACTACGACAAGGGGAAACTGAATAAAATTTCAGGAATTGGCATTTCAAAAATTATCCCCGAAGAAGCAGGATCTGAAGCCCCCGAAGAGGTGACAACCGGTATATATGCAGGAAGCGGCGATTCCACCCTGGTAAAAATAGGCAATATCGAGATATCTGTTAAAGAGGGAGGCTCAACAAAAGTAATCATCGGAGATACTGCGCTTGAAGTTGACGACGATGGCAATGTGAATTTCGACCGCAAAAAAAGGCAGTCCCGTTTCGACGGACACTGGGGTGGCGTTGAAATAGGAGTGAACGGCTATGTGAATAACAGCGGAAATTTTGATCTGCCGGATGAATATGAGTTCCTTGACCTCAGAATGGGAAAATCAATCAACTTTAAACTTAACTTCCTGGAACAGAACTTCAACCTGATAAGAAACAAATTCGGGCTGACCACCGGCCTCGGATTTGAATGGAAAAACTTCCGCTTTGCCGATGATGTGGTTTTGAAGAAATTTGACAACACCCTGATTAACGAAAATGATCTTTTCCCGAACGATGTAAGCTACACTAAAAGCAAATTGGTTGTAAACTACCTTACTCTGCCACTACTAGTTGAATATCAGACAAATAAATTCTCAAAAAAGAACTCATTCCACATCGGAGGCGGTATTGAAACAGGAATCCGGATTGGATCACACACAAAAAATGCATTTCAGGATGATGGAAGGAAGAAGAAGAGCAAGGATCCGGGCGACTACTACATCAACCCCATGAAATACGAACTGACCGCAAGAATTGGCTGGGGCAAAATAAACCTTTACGCAAATTACTCGCTGAACACACTGTTTAAAAGCAACCGCGCCCCCGAATTATATCCGTTCACAATGGGAATTACACTCGCCGGCTGGTAATAGCTGATTTAAGAACATCCGGGATGCTGCC
>LUZO01000469.1 GCA_001603685.1 Bacteroidales bacterium Bact_23 | reverse complement strand
TGGAAAAATATAATAGACCAATTATCGCTTTGCTCAATTGGTCTAAATATTTTTACCATCGGCATTAACGATTGTAATTTACAAAATAGTTTGGACTATTCTGTAAATACAATTCGTATTACTTATTTATCTCCATCCGGTTTAAGAAAGCGAATGAGGCCGGGTTGACACCGGCATTGAACTGAAAGCGGCGTTTTCCCTGTTTGTCAAAGGCATAAACGCGGCCGCTTCCGGTGAAGCTCACGGCATCGGCAATGTAGATCAGATTGCTGACGGGATCGTAATCAATGCCGTAGGGAATCTGCAGAGCGGTTCCATCGCTGATGAACTGCTGATTTACCACCTGCATGGTTTTGGTATTAACCACAACAACGGCGCTGCTTCCGCTCATCCAGTCGTAGCTGTAAACATAGGCAGAGTCGCCGGCAATGGTGAAATCCACCGCATCAAACTCGCTGAAAGTCTTCACCAGTTCACCTGAATTGGCATCCAACACCTGCAGGCGGCTCGGGATATCAAAGTAATTGCCCCTTGAAACCAGATAGAGGTGGCCGTGGCCGTCGGGACGGATTACATAAGGATTTACCCCAACAGTGTAGCGGGTGATTTCGGTCAGCGATACGGGGTCAATTACCGAAACGGTTTTATCGTAGTCGGGGAAAGAGAGTCCGCCGGAGTTGGAAACCCATATCTTGCCATAAGCGGCAGTGATTCCGTCGGGATTCAGGCCGACTTCAATCACCTTTACCACTTCCAGGGTCGCGGTATCGACAACCGCTACGGTATTATCGAAATTGCACACAAAAACATGCTTCCCGAACGGAGCGACAGCGCGGGGCTGGCGGGCAGTATTGCCATCAAAAAGCGGTATCCGTTCAATGCTGACGCCGGTTGCGGCATGGGCAACCTCGAGCTGGCTTGAAACATTTACCACGATATATACCTTTGAACCATAGATACATATATCGCTTCCGGTATCTCCCAGACCGCGGCCGTTCTTATTGAAAAAGTAATCGTTATGAGCCGTTGAGTCAGTAAAATTGAAAAAAGTAAGGGTAGAGTTATTCTGGTTGAAAGAGCCTTCGTTCAGAATGTAAATTCCTGCCGAATGATAAGTGGTGTCATTTGGCTGGGGTTCCGGGTCATCGGGATCCTTTTTACATGAAGTAAAAACCATAACCGACAGCAGCAAAGCCATCATCACAAGTTTCGAGGCAGTAGCAATTCCGTGTTTCATTTTTCTGTTCATGGGTTTTATAGTTTGGATGTTAGTAATTCTTTTTATTTCAACAGGATATCATTTTTCAAAGCAGTCTCTTTTTTGTTTTAATCCTTTCCTTTCATTGACGGCAGATTAAAATTTCACCGAACCGGTAATCAGAAAACCGCGTCCCGGCATGGGAAAACTTTTGATCACCACATATTGCTCATCAAACAGGTTGGTAATTCCCGCCTTGATGCTGTATTTCATCCGGCTATACTGGGGATTCCACGAGAAGCCCGCATCGCTGACCCACCACGAGGGCAGCATGTTCTGACGGGTGTTTTCGGATGAAACATAGCGGAATCCATTGAACAACAGGTTGTAATCCAGGGCAAAATCGCGGAACGACAGTTGCGTCATCACCGAAAAGGTTTCATACGGCACATAAGGTATCTGATTCCCGTAAAAGTTTGAGTTTTTGTCGCTTACATCGGCGGCTTCCTGAAATGTGTAGTTGATGTTCACCGATGCCTGCAGGTGCTGCGCTGCCGTAACGCGTGCTTCGGCCTGAAGGTCAATTCCTTTTGTTCGCACCTTTCCGATGTTGCGCATCGACCATACAAACAGGTTCTGGGTTGGGATGGCGATGATTTTATCATCCACCCGGTTGAAAAATGCGTCGGCGCTAAGCCGCAGCGAAACAGCCTTCAGCGGCGATCCTGCGGCCATCAGCCCGGCATTCAGCTGGCGGACGCTTTCGGGCGACAGAAAAGGATTTCCGACCAGAGCGTAGTACATCTCGTTGAATGTCGGCATCCGGAATGAATGTTTGTACATCATCCTGAACCTGAGCGAAGGCTCATTGAGCATTTTGACCGAGAACGAGAGATACGGCGACCATTTCCGGGTCAGGCCGGCTTTTGCCGCACCCGATTCGCCATCGCTGATCAGGCTCAGCAACATTCCTGCTTCAGCGCCGGTTACCTTTCCCTGATGGGCCATAATGGCCGATACCAGCATACTGCTTCGCATGGGGTTGCTGCTGGTGTATTGGTTACTTGAGAAGGTATTCAGAATAAAATCGGCGGCGAGGGAGCCGGAGATACTTTTACCAAGGCTTACCGTAGCAGCCTGCGAAAGGTACAGCTCGTTCTGGATGTAGCGATTCTTAATGCGTGAGGCTCCGCCCAGGTAATCGGGATCAAGATATTGCAGCCAGGCATAAGTCCATCCGGCATTGCTCAGCAGTGAAAATCCATTTTTTAAAACCGAATACTGTGCATTCAGGCTATAGTCGTTGTTGGCAAGCCGCTGAGCGGAATACGGATTATAAAAGATGATGGCACCCGGCAGTCCCCGTTCGGAGGTGTAAAATCTGGATATAATCCTGACCTCACTGCTGTCGCCGGGTTTTGTGCGGTACGAAATGTTCGCCGCCAGCGACGATATATCTGCATTGCTTCGTTTCCGCGTTTCGGAACCCGCCGGGCCATTATTGATATGGTAGGGATAATCGCCTTTCGAAAAGAGGGTGTTCAGCTCCAGTCCAAGCCACGAGGTTTGTCCGGTTTTCCGGTCAAGCCTGAGGAATGGGCTGTAAAGGCCAAATGAGCCCACTTTCATACCGGCATTTCCGCGGGTTTTATAGCGACCGAAATCGGGTGAAACGCTGCGAAGATTGATGATGCTAGCTGCCGCCCTGGCTCTTGCCGGCATGGGCTCGTTTCCACCTCCGCCCACATTCAGGTCGATCTCTTCCAGATTTTCGGTGGCGTATTTTCCCAGATCAGGCTGCCCGCCGGCGATATCGGAAACCGGAGCGCCATCTATAAAAATTCCGGTATGCTGCGAACCGAGGCTGCGAACCATTACGGTTTTCAAGCCTCCGGCACCGCCGTAATCGCGAAGGGTAACCCCCGAAAAGGTCCGGATGGCATCAGCTACCGAGTTTCCGGCAACCGAGGCAATCTGCAGGCTGCTCAAACTTTGAAGCGGAAAAGGGGTGAGTTCCTTTTTATGAATCTTCTGCGTTTCAATTTCAACACCCTTCAGGTGAACCGTATCGATTGCAGGCTCCTGAGCCCGCAAAGGACCGGAAAGCGCAATCGTCATTAAAGCAATCAGCAATACAGTTCTCATCCTGAACAAGTTATCAATGATAATCTTTTCCGGATTCTGCTAATTTGTGATGAAAACCTTTTCAGGAAACCTCCGCAACAAAACGGATTGGCTTTCAGACAAGCAGTTCATTCACCGTAAACCGCAAAATCCAGTTGCAAATGGCAGGTCTTCTGACTTACTCCGATCGCTTTCAACGCCTTCCCATCAGTTTGGGGATTGACAGTGGCATTCTGTTGAAACCATTAAAGAGCTTACAGCAGCGGGAACTGTAGCCGATTCTCACGGCTTTCCCTATTATCCGTTTCCGGAACCATTACGCTGCAAAAATAGACATAATACCACACCATCCAACCAAAAACCGAAAATATTTGTTCAGCTACTGTATTAATGATCTGAGTTATAACACAATAAACAGTACAATTCTCTAAATATCCAGAAAGAAAAGATTTTTCCCTGATTCCGGAGAGACAACCGTCATTAAACAGCAGTAGTTTTATTTACAAAAAAGCCATAGTAGCCGTTTTATTCCGATAAAAAATCCAAAAAGAAATGCTGACTCTGAGTTAAAACCAAAATGTTTAAACCCGGCCAATTATTTTGGCTTAGGCTGGCAGACAAAGGCTGAGAGCC
>LUZO01000468.1 GCA_001603685.1 Bacteroidales bacterium Bact_23 | reverse complement strand
TAAAAAAAAGGCCGCCTCGGTTATGAGACAGCCTCCCAGGGGGGTACCCAATTTTATGTACACCCCGATTGATTTGGCGAGAAAAAACTTCGCAATAACTTTTAAAACCTTGATTTAATGAATGATAGCTCCCTCTCCACGGTGCCTGAGCGAAGTCGAAGGCAGTAGAGGGCGGGGGGTGAGGTGAACCACCGCGAAACTCTTCATTCAGCAAACCAATCGTTTTAATTCCATGCCGTCTGCAGGTCAACTGTCCCGGTCTGAGACAGGGACTGCATCCGCCAGAGGCGGACCGACGCCCTCAGGCGGAGAACCGCATCCGCCAGAGGCGGACCCGCCTAACGGCGGGAATCATCCGCCGCAGCGGAGCACCGTCAGGTGCTTCGTCCGCCAGAGGCGGACTCATCCGCCAGCGGCGGAGCACAGCCAGGTGCGTCAAATCCGCCACAGGCGGGTCAAATGCACCGCCAGGTGCTTCAAATGCGCCCTCAGGCGCGTCAAATCCTCCCGGATCCGGAATTACCCAGACACCAGCGCTACTGTTCAATGATAAACACTTCAGAGCGTTTTCCTCTTGGAAGCGCTTTTACCACGGTATTATGGTGAAATGCATTTCCTTTCTGCTCCATGGCGCGGTGAAGGGTTTCAAGCGCCTTTTCAGGGGTATTGTTTTCGGCGCTCAGATGGCACAGCAGGATGTGCGACATTCCGGGATGGTAGTGCTCAGATACAAAACGGGCCGTGTGCGCATTGCACATATGCCCCATTTCGCCGTTGACCCTCTCCTTTAGCTCTGCCGGATAGCGCCCGTTCAGCAGCATCTCCTCATCGTAATTCGATTCAATCACCATCACATTGGCTTTCCGGAGGGATGCCGCCGCCTCCTTCCCGATAAAGCCCAGATCGGTGGCAATGGTGATGCTGCGCGAGGAACCATTAATGTGGTAGCCAACGGCATCCAGCGCATCGTGCGAAACCGGGAACGCCTCAATGGATAGTCCGGCAAGGGTAAACGGTACGCCCGGCTTCAGCGGCCTGAACATCGACTGATCGAGATCGAAGGTGGTACGGTTGCGGAGGATGCCTTTCCAGGTACCTTCGGTGCAATAGACCGGCAAGCCATGTTTTTTAGTCAGGATGGTCAGCGCACTGATGTGGTCGATATGGTCGTGGGTGATCAGAACGCCGCGGATCTGCGACATCGCCAGGCCAATCTCCTCAAGGGTTTTCCGTATTCGGCGGGCACTGATACCGGCATCAACCAGCACACCTTCGCTGCTGCTGCCAATGAAATAGCAGTTGCCGCTGCTGCCGCTTGAGAGGCTGCAAAGCTGAAGCTGTACCGGAAACAAGGTGTTAAGTTCCAATTTTATTTTTGTTTTACGGGTACAAAAGTAATATTTGTTGGGGAACAGAGGTGAGAAGTATGAGGTAGGAAGTAGGAAGTAGGAAGTAGGAAGTAAGAAGTAAGAAGTAAGAAGTAGGAGGTAAGAGGTAAGAGGCAAGAATTGAAAATGAATAATGAATAATGAGGAAAAGATATGCCGCCAGGCGCTGTATCCGCCGTGGCAGAGAAGATAGAAAAGAATCCATTATTGATGGCCGTAATTCCAAAAAAGTGTGCAAATTGTAAATCTGACTTTCAATTTGCATGGAATTGGTTTCTAGAGGTCGGAAGTCGGAGGTAGGAAGTAGGAAGTAAGAGAAGTTCTAATCAGCCGCAACAGGTGGCTGGCGCAAATGTCCCGGCGAAAGCCGGGGTCGCATCCGCCAGAGGCGGACTCAAATTTTCAAATCCTCAAATTTTCAAATCCTCAAATCCTCATCCGCCGCGGCGGAGCGCCGCCAGGCGCCTCAAATCTTCTCCGCCAGAGGCGAACCAATATCCGTCCACAGGTCAAATGTCCCGGCCAAAAAGCCGGGACTGCAAATGTTCGACGCCCTCAGGCGGAGAACCTCATCCGCCAAAGGCGGACTCATCCGCCAGAGGCGGACTCATCCCTCGTGTGTGAATGTACCGCCAGTTTGACGCCTTTAGATGGCAATGAATTTCTCGCTTTGCCCGGTATGACATGCGATACTGCACCTCTTAATCTACACCATAACCGCCGACATCCGTACTAAAGAAATATCTCCAAAAATTTATTAAAAATTTGATTCAATGCATGATAGCTCCTGGAATCAAGGTTGAGGGGTGAAGTTATTCTCCCGGGGTTCTTAAATCCTTTTTAAAAACAATTCATTGATCACGGCTAAGTATATTTCTGACTTTTTCAATCAGGTCGGCCAGATTACAGACCTCCACATTTTCCTGAATGTTGTAAGGTGCTGCAACCGGTGCCGCAATAAAACAATAGTCAGGATTTACAAATTCAATTGACCGCCAGAATCCTTTAGTCAGCTGTGGTGCTGGAGATGCTTTGCATTCTATGGCAACAGTTTTTCCGGATTTTTCAATTATCAGATCCAACTCATCTCCACCGGCACTACGGTAAAATGAACACTGCGCACCCGTTACCGAAGAGCACACATTCTCAACTACCATACCTTCCCATGAGCTTCCAAAAACAGGATGTCCTAGCAAAGCATTGAAATCGGGAATATTCAGGAGCTGATGTAAAATACCGCTGTCTCGAACAAAGACCTTAGGGGATTTTATCAGTCTTTTTTTAGTATTTTTCTCAAACGGTTGCAATGAACGCAGAATAAATGTCTGCTCGAAAATATCGAGATATTTTTTAACCGTAGGATGGGTAACTCCCAGCGCTTCTGCAAGTTTTGATGCATTGAATAATTGGGCATTATTGTGGGCGGTCATCATCAGCATCCGCTGCAACTGCCTGGATTGTATGTTAAATCCAAACTGTGGAATATCCCGTTCAACATAGGTCCGGATAAAATTTTCGCGCCATAAAACAGAAGCCTTATCCGAGTCGGCCAGAAAGCTGTCGGGGTAACCGCCACGAAACCAGTAATCCTGAAGTGTGGTGGCAGGAAGCGACTTCAACTCATCAAACAGAAAAGGAGTCAATTCAAGAAAGGCAATCCTTCCGGCCAGCGATTCGGAATTTTTCTGTATTAATTCTGAAGATGCCGAACCCAGCAGGATAAATCTGCCCTTTCTCCTGTTTCTGTCGATTTCACTACGCAATACCGGAAATATTTCAGGAATCTCCTGTACCTCATCCAGACAAATTATATTCTCGTCGTTGGACTGAAAAAAGAACTCGGGTTCCTGAAGCCGCGCCCTATCGATCCGGTTTTGAAGGTCGAGGTATAAAAAATTGGGCAGATTTTCGGATATCATCCGGATTAAAGTGGATTTCCCACACTGACGGGGCCCCAGAATAGCGACTGCCGGAAATATCCGCATATGCTCCAGCAGGGATTTTTTCTTATTTCGCTCAACAAATTCGTGCATTTTGTAAATTGGATTTTCAATTTGCACAAAGATAGTATTTTTTTGTTAATGAAGTCGGAGGAATGAAGTAGGAAGCAGGGGCGACGCATTAAAAATTTAGGACTTTAAAAATGTATTCAGATTCCCATCCAGCCT
>LUZO01000467.1 GCA_001603685.1 Bacteroidales bacterium Bact_23 | reverse complement strand
TCAACGATTACCGGAACGTCCTGATCTTCAAGTTCTGTGATGGGACCCTGGCGGAGAGGGCGAGGAACCCCAAGCTATGGACCGATGCCGACGAGTTCAGCGACCCGAGATCTGGCGGGCCGGAGGCCGTCTCCCAGTGGCTCCAGGAGTACATCGCCGATGCGGCGGGCGAGAAGGGGGATTACTTTAAGCATTTCAATGAAATAGTAAATGATGGGAGCTGGAACGGGGTCCTCGCCCTGAAGGTTGACATCGACCGCGACAAGTTTCCGCCTCAGCTGGAGGCGCTCATCGGCGCCATCGACGATCCGGAAGGCTTCAACGTCCACCACCTCGGGATCGACGGGAGCAAAGTCGACGGGAGGGCGGTCGACATAACGACCAGCTCCCTCTTCGGGCTGATCTACTACTCCGACCCAGGCTACGACGGGTCGGGCCCCGTGCCGCCGGCGCCGGGGGCGGAGTACGACTTCCGGGTCCTGACGATGAAGGTCCTCTTCGAGTCCTCGGCGATCAAGGACTTCGAGAGCCTCGCCCAGCTGACGATCAACAGGATCTTCGGCCATCCCGTCACCTCCACGGGGGACCCGGATAAGTTCTACAACGCCATCCTCTTCAACGGATCCTGTCAGCAGCACGGCGGCGAGACGGTCTACGTCCTCGACTCCGTCGGTGACAACTCCTTCTACCTCGATAGCAGCGTCCTGCGGAAGGTGGAGATCACAAAGGCCGATTTCAGCACCCTCGGAAAGAACAATGGAATCGTCTCCTCGCGGTTTGGGCTGACGGGCTTCCTCGACTTCCACGTCCTGAAGGTGGGAAAGGGGGAGGGGACGGATGAGGCTGGTGAAGAGGGCTGGAGCGAGGGGCCCGTCAGCTTCGACGTCTTCTCCTTCGGTAGCGGTAGCGAGGACGGAGAGGGCGAGCCCCGGCGAGGGCTCAGCTTCTCGGGGCTGGGGCTGGATATGACCTATCCTGCCTCCGAGAGCCAGAAGAAGGAGTTTCGCTTCGACCCCACCAAGATCGCCTTCAGCCTGGAGAAGAGCACCCCCCGGGACAAGTCGCTATTCCTGGAGTTCGGCCTCGCCTTCGAGGGCTTTGTGATCGGGGGGGCCGATACCAAGCCCTCCGACGGTGGCTTCCTCCAGGTGAAGACCTCCCTCCGGCAGGCCGGCCTCTCCGGCCCCTGGCAGGGGC
>LUZO01000466.1 GCA_001603685.1 Bacteroidales bacterium Bact_23 | reverse complement strand
AGACAATAAATAATAACTTTGAAGATTTAATACATTAGATGGGACGTTCGACAGTACATTACGCAGACAATAAGACAAACAATGCTTTAAAAAAGCTACATAACAAGTTACGACCTGCTGGCACGCCTGTTCAACGGGTGGAGTACATTATCGAACTTTTATTGCTTCGGATTTTTGAAACCAAAATCAAACAAGACGAAGAATTTAAGCCGTTACGCAAACTCTTTTCGGCTGACTACAAATGGAAAAATCCGAAGAAAGGTGCTGACGCACCTGAAGAAACAAACGAAAATCGTTTATTCTCTTATTTGCCAACCGTTTCTAACGATCAAATTTTATCAGAACTCAACGATAACTTTTTCCCTTTTTACTCAAGCATTTTAAGCAGTGCAAGACAAGTATTTGAAGGAAACCTACCGCAGAAAGTGCAAGACCAATTGGTTTTGATAGAAGAAGTTTTCAGCAATTCAAATTTCACCAACAACGTAAACAGCGGAAACCTTGGCGAAGTAATCAGCATTGTTGCTAACGACATTGAAGAAGCAAGACTTTTAAAAACCGACTTGTTGGGTGATGCCATTGAATCGGCTTTGAGTGAAACGGGCGGAACTAAAGATGTTGGACTATTCCGAACGCCTGACCACATTCGCCAATTTATGACGGCTATGATAGAGCCGACTTTTGACGACATTATTTTTGACCCTGCTTGTGGTACGGGTGGTTTCTTGTTTGACGCTTTTGAATTTGTAATGCGTAGAGTTGACCCCGACCGTGAATGGCCGGGAGAAAAAGCTCATTCCGAATTATCGGCTTGGTTTGATGAATATTTTAAGTTCAATCAATTAGACTTTCCGAGCATTGAACAAACCACACAGTTTTACCGAAGTGGTGTAACAGGTATTGAATATTTGGGAATGATTCGCAAAATGGCGGCTATCAACTTTTATGTTCGTGGCTTAAATCCTGCCAACATTGAGCAAGGCGATAGCTTGGCAAAATACAGACCCGTAACTGACCACGAAAGCAAATCGGTTATTTTGGCTAATCCGCCTTTTGGTGCACAACGTGACCAAGAAAGTTATCCTGATGTTTGGGGCGAATTTTCCAAAGAATCAGAAACCACCATTTTGTTTGTGAAGTTGATGTTTGAGCAACTCAAAGCAGGTGGAAAATGTGCCGTAGTGGTTTCAGAAGGTTTCCATACTTGGGACCAGTTTAGTGCAAAAGCATTGCGTAAAATGTTGTTGGACGAAGCACAACTGAAAGCCGTAATTTCTTTGCCACAAGGTTTGTTTGTGAGCAAAAGCGGACAAGGTCCAAAAACTTCAATTCTCATTTTTGAAAAAGGCGGAAAAACAGACTGGACTTGGTTTTACAAGATAACCAACGATGGCTATACAATGGGAACCAACCGCAAAGAGCAAAAAGGAAATCAACTCATTGAATGTTTAACGCTGTGGCACGAATACGTGAAGCACGGCAAACAACCACCTGAAACCAAAAACCAATTTTGCATTCCTGCCGAATGGATTAAAACACTTGACCCACGCATAAAAGAAAAAATCCGCACGGAAACTCGTGCCGATATGGAAGCCAAAGGCAAAATTGAAAGAGCCAAAAAAGAAGCCGACCTTGATAAAAAGATAAAAGCAAAGAAAGCAACGGAAGCAGACAAGTCAATTGAGCTAAAAACCTTTGACCAAATGCTGGAAAACCGCATACAAAACGAAATTGCCAAACGCATTGACAAGGCACACAATTATTCCTTTAACCTTGCCAACTATAAAAGCTCCATTAGCGACAGCCAAATTGAAGAATGGACAGAAGCACTCAAACACATTCAGCCAAACGGTGCAACCACTTTGGAAGAAATATATAAAAAACTGAATAACGGCAAACCCGAAAACATTTTACCCTATCTGATAAAATTAAACCCTGCCAATGCATTAGAAGCCGACATTGCACGAGAATATGTAAGTAATTTGGATAACGACCTTATTGCAAAGCATAAGGAATTGAATGTGATTAAGGAGATTTTGAAATCAAAACAAAAATTTCCTTTAGAGAAATTGGAAGG
>LUZO01000465.1 GCA_001603685.1 Bacteroidales bacterium Bact_23 | reverse complement strand
ATATTGGTATTATATAAATTGTTGTTATTAATTGTAAATGGTGATCCGGCAGCTACTGTCCAGTTTGTTCCATTTGGGGAGAATTCAACTCGAACAGTTGAATTATTATTGTCTCTACGCCATCTTACGGTTACCTGGCCGTTTGCGTATAAAAGATCGCCTCCGGTAAGGTCAAGGCTTATCCAGGAACTACTGTTATTTAAGCTAGCTACATTTCCATCTGGTGCTCCTGTAGCATTATTGGGAACAGTTACTCCGGAGCTATTCTGTACTGCTATTGCATTGCCTTCACAATTTCCGGAAACAATTGTATAACTAATGACAACCTGGCCATTGGCGCCTGTGCCTCCAGTATAAGTTCCGCTATATGAGCGATACGCTCCTCCTCCTCCTCCTCCCGGGTTGGAACCTGCATACCCATTACCAGCGCCTCCTGATTGCCCGTTTCCGCCATTTCCTCCACCTGCAGGTGCTGTTGCTCCATTTTGATTGGTAGCATTGTTACCATCAGCTGCAGTTCCGGCTGACGAACCACCACCGCCTCCAAAATATGTTGGAAACCATCCTCCAGTATTGCCAGCATTCGCTCCCCTGCCCCCACTATATCGTACTATATTACCAACACCTTGGTTTGCTGCACCTCCAGTAGCGCCGTTTGTATTATTATTTGCTACGCTGTTTCCACCTTTAGCCATCACTGTAGAGGCATTCCTAAACCAGGAGTCTCCCCCGGCTGCAGTTGTTGTGCTACCAACTCCAACCTGCACGGTATAGGTTGTTCCGGGTGTAACATTAATTACACTTCTGGAATAGGCACCACCGCCACCCCCCCCTCCTTGCGTATCGTTGTTGGTTATTGTACCACCCCTTCCTCCGCCTCCCCAGCATTCAACGGTAACACTGGTAACACCCGCAGGGCAGGTCCAGGAGTGATTCCCGGGAGTAGTAAATGTTGTTAATGCCATCGGTGCCCTGCTTCCGCCATTATCGGGGGCATCGGGCAGCAGGGGAAGCTCGGCGGCGGCCAGGGGCTCTTCGGTTGCATTGATTTTATCCGGGGCGTTGTTATCGGGCTGTTCGCCGGCATCGGCCAGGGTTTCGGGTTCGGGGGCGGGTTTGGCCTCTTCGGGCGCCTGTGCCATCAGCGCCTTTCCAAATGCGCGCCCCTCAAATACCACATTTCGGTTGTTGAAGTCCACCAGATGATCCACGGTGCTCCAGCCAAAGAAGCGGATGCTGAGGGTCTGGGGGTAGGCCACCCTCAGGGTGGTTTTTACCGGCAGGTTGCGCGGTTCGCGGGTTCCGATAAAGATGGTATGGCCAATCTGCGTTTTCTGGCTGCGGAAGCCGTCGAAGGAGTATTGCAGTTCGGTGCGCATATTTACGCGGCTCAGGCTCACCTCAAAATTCAGCAGGTTTATCTCGAGGCTCACTCCGGGGGCGGGGGTGATGGTGTACTCGTAATAGGCTTGCGGGTCGAGGTTGTCGGTATTCCAGCCATTGGCCATGGCGCCGTAGGTTTCGCCAAAGCGCAGGGAATCCACCCCTTTTCCAATGTTAAATCCCAGCGAGGCGTAAGCCGAGGGGATGGCAATGGCGGAAGGGGAGGTGAGGGGCCAGTTGAACTGTACCGGCTGCTGTGCCAGCATTGGCAGGGAGAGCAGCAGCGTGGCGGCGGTAATCAGCATGGCACGCGCGCTTACGGAGAGGCGTGCGTTAAGGCCGTTCAGAAGCAGGGCAAAACGGGTCATGGCCGCCTTCGCTGCGGAGCAGGAAGCGGTACCCCTTTCGTGGCGAAGGAGGTTCCCTTTACGGGCAATGGCCGGTAATGCGTCAGGCTTCAAATTGTTGTTACTTTTTTACAGCAATGAGTTACTCAACACTATCCGGCGAGGCTAAATCCGGGGAGTAGCGGCAGAACTGCCTGCCCGGTTAAGAATTCAGGCACTGAATAAGCGTAAAAATTTCTCATTGGCTAATGGTATTGTTTAAAATAATGAATGATGAAACGGGGGCTGTTTCATGTGATAAAGCTATTTCAAATAAAAAATGCCGGCCGAACACCTCTTTGCCGAGGATGTTCAACCGGCAATCTGTCGGGATATTTTTCCCAAAGCTGCAGCGGCGTGTGCAGTTGTTTCGCCCTTTAACGGGCATTGATAAATCTGAAACCGGTTTTGTCTCCGGAATCGTAATATCTTTCTGCGAAAGATCTTTAAAGCTGGTATATTTTGCCCCCAAAATACCCGTAATTTTAAGGATTTGACATTGCCCGTCGGTTTTACCCTTCAGGCGTTCGTAATCCCCGGCGTCAGAATCTTTCTCCCAACCTCAGGTTATTCAGTCCGTACAACCGCTGTTTTGCGTTCTCCCATACGCCCGTTTCCGGAAAAAACAGCCGGTGTTTTTAACGATGTCCGGACATTTATAACC
>LUZO01000464.1 GCA_001603685.1 Bacteroidales bacterium Bact_23 | reverse complement strand
GAGAATACTTAAGCAGAATTGCATTTCCAATATGCAGGAATATGGAATTGGCATAAAAAAAGCCGCCGAAGCCGGCAGCTTAAATTAAACAGGAAAATAAATAAGGCTTATTGCCCCAGATATGCTTTGAGAAGTTTGCTTCTCGAGGTATGTTTCAGTCTTCGGATGGCTTTCTCCTTGATTTGACGGACCCTTTCGCGGGTAAGGTCGAATTTTGCGCCTATCTCTTCGAGGGTAAGGCCGTGATTCATACCAATTCCGTAGTAGAGATTCACAACATCGCGCTCCTTTTCGGTAAGTGTGGCAAGTGACCGCTGAATTTCCCTGGCCAGCGATTCGCGCATCAGGCCTGCATCGGTTACCGGGGTATCTTCATCCACGAAAATATCGATGAATTTCAGATCTTCGTCTTCGGTCAGCGGTGCATCCATCGAGATGTACCTGGTAGAGATTTTCAGTGCCGCATCAATCTTGTATTCAGGGATTTCCAGCGCTTCGGCCAGTTCGTCGGGTGAAGGGGGTCTTTCAAACTTCTGTTCCAGGCGCGACGACTCTTTCTTGATTTTATTCAGCGATCCAACCTGATTTAGCGGAAGCCTGACAATCCTCGACTGTTCGGCAAGTGCCTGCAGGATGCTCTGACGAATCCACCAGACGGCATAGGAAATAAACTTAAATCCGCGGGTTTCGTCGAAACGCTGCGCTGCCTTGATCAGCCCCAGATTACCTTCGTTGATCAGATCGGGGAGGCTTAACCCCTGATTCTGATACTGTTTGGCTACCGAGACAACAAAACGCAGGTTTGCCTTGCAAAGTTTTTCCAACGCCCACTGGTCGCCCTGACGAATCCGCTGAGCGAGCGCCACTTCCTCTTCTGCACTGATCAGCTCCTCCTTGCCAATATCCTGAAGATATTTATCGAGCGAAGCTGTCTCACGGTTGGTAATTGACTTGGTTATCTTAAGTTGTCTCATAATTAAGGGGTTTATATATATGGTGATGAAAACTGTTTATTCTAATTATAAACAATGTAACCGCCAATAAGTTCACTAAATATACGAAGAATTGCGGTTAAACCAACAATTCCGGAGAAGAAAAAAATCACTTCTCCGAAATTGATTTTTCAGTTCAGGCAAAGGCTTTTACTACATTCCAAAGCCATAATAGGCTCTGGTGCGGTTGGGATAGATGCCCTCAATAAGAACACCACCCTTTTTGCCGTTTAGGATTTTGGCAAGTTCTTCGCGGCTCTTCACCGGTTTTCCGTCAACCTGGGTTATGATGAATCCCTGCCTGATACCGGCGTTGCGAAGCTTTCCATCTCTGAGTGAAGTAATCTGAAGCCCGCCGTCTATACCCAGATCCGATTTCACATCCTTGCTTACCGGCTCGAACGAAGCGCCCAGCAATGACGCCAGATCAACATCTTCGCGTTTTACAGTTTTGGTATTGCCATCCCTGTTTTTGAGGGTAACATTGAAAGTGAGGTCTTTATTATTGCGTTTCACGGCAACATTTACCTTGTCGCCGGGGCGGTGCTGGCCAATGATTTCAAGCAGTTCCGAAGTAGAATTAACGGCAATGCCTTCGATGTTTATGATGATATCGCCGGTGCGGATACCTGCTTCACGAGCCGATCCGTTGTCGGTAACTTCAGCTACATATACGCCACGAATATCTGTAATTCCCTCTTCCTGAGCCAGTTTGCTATCGAGTTCGCGAATGCTGACGCCAAGGAAACCACGCTGAATGGTTCCGAACTCTTTCAGGTCTTCAACCACCTTACGAACAATATTTACCGGAATTGCAAACGAATATCCGGCATAATATCCGGTTCCCGAAGCGATGGCGGCGTTGATGCCCACCAGCTCGCCCATGGTATTCACCAGGGCTCCGCCGCTGTTTCCGCGGTTTACGGCAGCATCCGTCTGGATAAACGACTCAATGGCCGAGCCATCGGGCGAACCGAGGATATTGATGTTTCTGGCCTTGGCACTTACAATGCCGGCGGTAACGGTTGAAGTAAGGTTAAAAGGATTCCCCACTGCAAGAACCCACTCCCCTACCTGAAGCTGGTCGGAATTGCCATAAACCAGATAAGGCAGATCTTTGGCATCTATCTTAATCACAGCCAGATCGGTAGAAGGATCGGTGCCGATGATGCTTGCGGTAAAGGTACGCTTGTCGTTCAGGGTAACTTCCACCTTATCGGATTCAGTCACTACATGATTGTTCGTAACGATGTACCCATCGGGTGAAATGATGACCCCTGACCCTGTGGCAATAATCGGTGAAGGGCCGCTGCGGGGTGACCGCTCGCCAAAAAAGTCTCTGAAATCGAAAAAGTAATCATATACGCTGCTCTTTCTCTGATACTCGGTTTGAATATGGACCACCGCGTGTACCGTATTGCTGGCAGCAGCAGTGAAATCAGGCAATACGAGCGGAGTTACCGACCCGGGCATATTTGTAAGATATGCCGGTGTGTACCGGGTTGTATCAGCCGGAATATCGTTACTCTTTTTATTGATAATTAAACTGTAAGCAGTTACTGCAATGATTCCGCCGGTGATGGCTATCAGCAGGCTCCCAACGATTTTTTTCATAACTTTTTATTTTATTTTAGTTGAATCAGTTGTATTAGTCAAACAGCCGGATTGTCAGAATTGCGCTCCGGTGACTGTTCACTTCATTAA
>LUZO01000463.1 GCA_001603685.1 Bacteroidales bacterium Bact_23 | reverse complement strand
ACCAACGATACAATTTTATTAAAAGAAACCGTTATATATCCCTGGCCGACCCCTGAGCAGTTCAAACAGGCTTTTGTGTGGAATAAAATCCCTGATGATGAACTGACCATCGCTCAGAAGAATCTGGATAAGATGGAGATGCGCGAAAGAGGCAAGGCAATGCCCATGGATGGCAGTATGAATTACAGGAATTATATGGATAACCAGGTCAGTAGATTGTACTACCGCGGCCAGGTCCAGCCGATTCCGCTGTTTAATCCGTTTGCCTGGGCTGAGTTTGTAAAGGCCTGGAAAAGAGGAGATTTTAAAAGAAAAGACTAATCTGTACCGATTCTGATATGACTGAAAAACTACTTGGAGTGTTGTTCCGCTCCCTTTTTCTGGTGGTATTGCTGATGGCGGGCTCTTTTGTCAGGGCGCAGGAGTTTGGCGAAGTTTACGGGAAAATTACCGACGAGAACAATATCCCTCTTGGTCTTGTAAACATATATGTTCAGGGGTTGCCAGGCGGCGTAGCTACCAGACCTGACGGAACCTACAGCCTGAAAGTGCCGGCCAACCGCGAGAACATACTTTTTATTTCTTCGGTCGGATACAACACATTGACTTTTAAAGTGAGGCTTGAGGCGGGCAGGCGGATGGAGATCAGCCGGAAGCTAAAGGAATCGACCACTCAGTTGCCCGATTTCATTGTGGAAGACCGCCAGATCAGGGCTACCAGCCTCAGTCCCATCGACCCCCGGCTGGCTGCCATGATCCCGAGTGCCACTGAAGGCATTGAAGCCCTGATTAAAACCATGCCGGGCGTTTCATCGAGCAACGAACTCAGCTCACAGTATTCGGTCAGGGGCGGCAATTACGATGAAAACCTGCTGTATGTCAACGATGTGGAGATTTACAAGCCGTTTCTCGTCAGATCGGGCCAGCAGGAGGGGCTCAGCTTTCTGAACTCCGACCTTGTGGCATCCATTCTCTTTTCAGCCGGAGGTTTTGAAAGTCGCTACGGCGATAAGATGTCGTCGGTGCTGGATATCCGGTATAAACGGCCCACCGTATCGGCGGGATCGGCAAACGTCAGCCTGCTTGGCGCATCGCTTCATCTCGAAGGCTCGTCGAAAGACAGGCGGCTGATGTATCTGCTGGGCTTCCGTCAGAAAACGAATGCCTATCTTCTGAAAGCCATGGAGACCAAGGGCGATTACAAGCCTTCGTTTACCGACCTGCAGGGAATGCTGATGTTTGAAGTGAATCCGAAACTGGAATTTTCGTTTCTGGGAAATTATGCGCGGAATGCCTATAACCTCATCCCCTCAAACCGTACCACAAGTTTCGGAACCATCAACGAAGCGCTGCAACTGAGGATATACTTCGATGGCAAGGAGGCTGACCGCTTTGTCAATTACATGGGTGCGCTGACTTCGGCCTACCGCCCCTCAAAAGAGGTTACCCTGAAGCTGATCGTCTCCGCCTTTCAGACCCGCGAAAGTGAGACCTTTGATATTCTCGGCCAGTACTGGATCGGCGAGCTGGAGTCGGATATGAGCAGCAGCACCTTCGGGCAGGCGCTCGAAACCCGCGGCGTGGGATCGTACCTGAATCATGCGCGGAATTTTCTGGATGCCACGGTGGGCAGCGCCGAACATAGGGGTACTGTAATGAGGGATCAGTCAACCCTGATGTGGGGACTGAAATTTCAGCACGAATCGGTTACCGACAAGCTGAGTGAGTGGACCATGAACGATTCGGCGGGTTTTACCCTGCCATACCATATCGGAGAAATTGGAAAGGCTGGCAATCAGTTTGAAATCCAGCTTCAGGATGTGTTGCGTACCACCATTAACCTGGAGTCGAACCGTTTTTCAGGATTTGCTCAGCAATCGTGGGATATCGAAAATACAAAAGGCGTCTGGGGGCTGGTGGCAGGTGCCAGATTCAACTATTGGGATCTGAATAAGCAGTTTCTGTTCAGCCCGAGGGGCTCCGTTTCCTTTAAGCCATACTGGAATACGGATATTTTGTTCCGCTTTTCGTCGGGGCTCTATTATCAGCCGCCTTTCTACCGCGAACTGCGCGATAACCTAGGGAATATCAACAAAGAGCTGAAAGCACAGTCGTCGCTGCATTTTGTGGCCGCCTCCGACCTCAACTTCCTGGCCTGGGGGCGCCCTTTTAAATTTATAGCGGAAGCCTATTACAAATATCTGAACCACCTGGTGCCTTACGATGTGGACAATGTGCGGATCCGCTATTTTGCCACAAACAACGCCAAAGGATATGCCACCGGCCTCGATTTTAAAGTGAACGGGGAGTTTGTAAAGGGTGTCGAATCGTGGGCAAGCCTCTCGCTGATGCGTACCCGCGAAGACCTCGACGGCGATTTCTATACCGATTACTACAATGCCGCCGGCCAGCTGATTATTCCGGGCTATACCAGCGATATGGCTGCGGTTGACAGCATTACCACCGAGCGTGGCTTTATGCCCAGACCAACCGACCAGCGGCTGAATTTCTCGCTCTTTTTCCAGGATTACCTCCCCAGAAATCCCACCTATAAAATGCATCTGAACCTGCTGTTTGGCACCGGTTTGCCATTCAGTCCCCCGGGAGTGGCGCGCGCCAGAAACGCCCAGCGCATGCCGTCGTACCGAAGGGTGGATATCGGCTTCTCGAAGCAGATAATCGGAGAAGCCGGCCGTCACGGCAGCACTGAGGTTTCCCGGAAAGGCGTTCTCAGACATATCAACAACATCTGGATCAGCGCCGAAGTGCTGAACCTGCTTCAGGTAAACAATACCATTTCGTACATCTGGGTGAGGGATGTGAATAACCGCCAGTACGGAGTACCCAACTACCTGACTCCCCGCCAGTTGAATGTGAAGATTTCGGTTGAGTTTTGAGGCTGGAGGTGAGCGGTCAGAGGTCGGAAGTCAGAGGTCGGAAGTCAGAGGTATGAGGTAGGAATTGATAATG
>LUZO01000462.1 GCA_001603685.1 Bacteroidales bacterium Bact_23 | reverse complement strand
TGTAAATTTCAAAATAATAATCTTAATAAATTGTTAATTTTGAGCAAAAATCAATCTGTAAAACTCAAAATCATGCAGAAATTATCCTTCATTGCAATCATTACCTTTCTGGTAGCCTGGGGATGTGCCCGCCAGACCGGCCAGGATAAGGAGCAGCTCAGCGAAGCCGACAAGGTGCTGCTTGAATCGGCAAACCGCTACTTCCAGCAATTGCCCGAAGCCAAAGATCCGAACACCCCGCTGGCATTGCTTGGTAAAAAACTCTATTACGATGAAACGCTTTCAGCCAGCGGCAAAATGAGTTGTAACTCGTGCCACCCCATTGCCGGCTACGGTGTTGACAACCTCCCCACCTCGCCCGGCCATGATGGCACCCTGGGAACCCGCAACAGCCCCACCACCTTCAATGCCTACTTCCACACCACCCAGTTCTGGGATGGCCGTTCGCCCGACCTTGCCGACCAGGCAAAGGGCCCCATCCTGAATCCGGTTGAAATGGGCCTGAAAGGGCCGGAGGATGTGGTGGCCATCCTGAAAGTTTCGCCCGAATATCAGAAAATGTTCAAAGCCGCTTTCCCCGATGAAGAGGATCCCATTACCTTCGACAACTTTGCAACTGCAGTGGCTGAGTTCGAAGGGTCGCTGGCCACTCCCGCCGCTTTCGACGCATTCCTTGCCGGAGCGGTATCGGAGCTGAATGACGATCAGAAAGAGGGACTTACGCTGTTTATTGAAACCGGCTGCATTGCCTGCCACATCGGCCCTGGCCTCGGCGGAACCATGATGCAGCGCTTCGGACTGGTACACGGCCCCTACTGGGAACTCACCGGATCGGCGCATCAGGACAAAGGCAGAAAAGAGGTTACCGGCAGCACCGCCGATGAAAACATCTTCAAAACCCCTTCGCTCCGGAACATCGAAAAAACAGCTCCCTACTTCCACGACGGCAGCGTAGAAAGCCTTGAAGAAGCCGTCAGAATTATGGCTTACACCCAGTTGGGCAAAGAACTCAGCAAAGACGAAGTGGATAAGATTGTAGCATTCTTCCACAGCCTCACCGGCGAAATCCCGAAACATGCCCTCTGATCATAACTGAAACTTAATCAAAAGAGGCTGCATCGTTTCCGTTGCAGCCTCTTTTGATTTATCTGATTTTAACCAAATTCAGAATTAAGCATTCATCCTTAGTCATTAATCGCTGGTCATTAAACTTTAGATTTTTGACTTTGACTTTAGATTTTAGACTTTAGACATTTGACATTAGTCATTTGACATTATCCATTATCCTTTCACAATCCTCGTGCCGGCATTTCCATCTCCAAGTGCATCGGAGCAGGTAATGATGGCTTCGTTGCCGGTTTTTTCCACAAAGCTGATGGCAGCCCTGACTTTCGGTGCCATACTACCTTCGGCAAAATGACCCTCTTCCAGATATTGCCCGGCTTCGGATACGGTAATTCTGTCGAGCGACTTCTCCTGAGGGGTATGGAAATTGATGCAAACTTTAGGAACATCGGTAAGGATAAAGAAATTATCGGCACCGATGTTGGCAGCCAGCAGTGAGGATGCCAGATCCTTATCGATAACGGCATCTATGCCCTGAAGTTTCCTCTCCTCCACATAAAATGCGGGAATTCCTCCGCCGCCCACGGCAATCACGATCTGTCCGGAACGGGCCAGCGCCTCTATGGATTTCTGGTTGCTGATTTCCAGTGGTTTGGGGCTGGCTACTACCTTTCTGTATCCTCTCCCCCGCGGATCAGCGGCGAAAACGGAACCGGTTTCGGCAGCAATGGCATCGGCTTCCTCTTTCGTATAATAGGGACCGACCGGTTTGGCAGGCTTTTTAAATGCCGGATCTTCCTTGTCCACCAGCACCTGGGTAACGATGGAGATGATGTCTCGCTCCATATTGTTGGCCATCATCACATTGCGCAACTGCTGCTCAATCACATAGGCGATAAAGCCCTGCGAATAGGCAACTGCAATATCCAGTGGCATATCGGGAAGGCCGTACAGCTTATGAGCTGCGGTATTGGCCAGCAGAATATTCCCGACCTGCGGGCCGTTGCCGTGCGTAATCACCAGATTGTAATCGGTTTTAAAGAGGGTAAGCAGTCGCTCTGCCGTCAGAAACGCATTTGCTTCCTGATCGTCGATGGCTCCTTTCTGATCGCTTCTTAACAGGGCATTGCCTCCGAGAGCCACTACGGCAAGTTTTTTCATGGGCGGTTGTCTTTTGTTGCGCGGCAAAAGTAAATACTTTTAAAAAATTAGCTTTATACAATCTAAAAATTGAACTTTGATTTTTTATCCTGTCTTTCTCTAACAAAAGCCCGGATTTTCCGTTTAATTCACCGTTTGAAGCCTGAGCGATCAGAAACCAATCCTGCATCCGTAAAATGAAAACCGGAAACAAATCACTATTTTATGCGCTTCTGGCCATTCTGTTCTGGTCAACCATCGGCTCGGCCTTCAAGCTGAGCCTGGATTACCTGAATTATGTCCAGATACTGCTGTATGCCGGATTGGTTGCGGTAGTTTTTCTGGCCATTACCTTAATGGTAAACGGCAGGATGGGAAACATCGCCCGTATGGATGCCAAATCCGTGGGTATGTCGGCCGTAATGGGGTTGCTGAATCCGTTTGCCTATTACCTGATCCTGCTGAAAGCCTACTCCATACTTCAGGCTCAGGAAGCGGTGGTACTGAATTACATCTGGCCGATGATTCTGGTGTTGCTTTCCATTCCTTTGCTTCATCAGAAAATCTCTTTTATCGGAATCATTGCATTGATTATCAGCTTTTCCGGCACTTTTGTCATTGCCACGCGGGGCAATCCCGCATCGCTTGATTTCTCCAATCCGCTGGGGGTTTCGCTGGCGCTGGCAAGTGCTTTCTTCTGGGCTTCCTACTGGCTGCTGAATCTGAAAGACCAGCGCGAGGAAACCGAAAAGCTGTTTCTGAATTTTACTTTCGGATTTCTCTACACCCTGATTTACGCCCTGGCAACCGGAAATCTGGCAATTCCCGGCCTGAAAGGCGCCATCGGCGCCGTTTATATCGGCCTGTTCGAAATGGGAATTACTTTTGTACTTTGGCTGAAAGCCCTGAAATATGCAGATAATACGGCGAGGGTAAGCAATCTGGTTTACCTCTCCCCTTTCCTTTCGCTGATTTTTGTATCCATTTTTGTCGGGGAAAAAATCATGGCTTCAACCGTTGCGGGGCTTGTTCTGATTATTGCGGGGATTCTTCTCCAGCACTTTGCCGGCAGAAATAAGGCAGCCTCCTAAAGAAATCTGCTGATGGTTCTCAGCAATTCCGAAGGCCTGATGGGTTTTGAAAGGTAGTCGTCACAACCGGCAGCCTGGCTTTTTTCCTTCTCGCCCTTCATGGCATAGGCCGTCTGCGCAATCACCGGAAGCTCCGGCCTGATTTTCTTCAGCTCAACGGTAACTTCATAACCATCCACAGCATCATCAAGCTGGACATCCATCAGCACCAGGTCAATTCCTTCGTTCTCATTGATCAGCCTCAGCGCCTCAGCGCCCGACCTGGCCCAATGAATGGATGCCCCCGACTTGCGAAGGGTAGCGGCAAGAAACTGATAATTCGACTCTACATCCTCAACAATAAGAATACCCCTACCTTTCCAGATACCGTGAGTAGCCGCAATATTATCAACAATGAGTTTGCCGGTTTCGGGTCTTATCATTTTAGTGATCAAGGCAGAAAACTGGTTTTTTAATTTAACCGGTCAATATTAACCCTTTTCATTGCAAAGTTAATACTTTTTATCTCATTTATCTAAAAACCGGAAGATGGTAATAT
>LUZO01000461.1 GCA_001603685.1 Bacteroidales bacterium Bact_23 | reverse complement strand
TGTCCACCCCTAAAAATTATAAATTGTAAATCATTAATAATCAGTTATTATTTACAAAAAAAGTTGTAATTTGCTGACCTAATCTGTAAAAATGTATAAAATTAGGGCAGTCAGCTATAGTGAGCATTCTGTTTCAATCCAAGTTTATATAATTGAAAACCGGAAAAGAAAGATTATAAAACACATTGGAACTGCAAAAACCGAGGAAGAGAAAGAGAATCTTATTCGGCTGGCGCAAGATTTTATAAAAAAGAAATCCAAACAACTTGGACTTTTTGAAGAACCGAATAATAAGATTCTAAATCTCTCTCAATTACAATATAACGGAATTTATTACCAATTCTTTTATGAATTACTCCATAAACTTCTGATCAATATCGGTTTCGATAAACACAGGAATAATTTTCTTTTGGATTTAGTTATTATACGATTGTTTGAGCCTACCTCCAAACTCCAATCTATAGTGCTTTTAGAGCAGTATTTTGGTGTTAAATATAGAAGACAGAACTATTATGAATCAGCACCTAAGTGGCTTGATTTAAAAGAGAAAACAGAAAAGATAGCTTTAAGGTTTGCAAAAGAGCATTATGATTTTAAGTTTGATTTATTATTTTATGATGTTACCACCCTTTATTTCGAAACATTTGAAGAGGACGACCTACGAAGGAATGGCTTTTCTAAAGATAATAAATCCCAGCAGCCTCAGATCCTAGTAGCATTAATGGTTACTAAAGATGGTTTTCCGATTGCTTATGAGGTTTTCTCCGGTAGTACTTTTGAAGGCCATACATTTATACCCTCCATTCAAAAATTTATAACTAAAAATAAAGTAAAGGATTTTACAATTATTGCCGATGCTGCAATGATTAGTGATGATAATATTAAGGAACTTATTGCTAATAATCTTAAATACATTGTAGGAGCACGACTGGGGAATATTACACATCAACTTTTCGAAAAGATTGACAAAATGATGGTTCGGAAAGATGGTCAAACAATAAGAATACCTACAGAAAAGGGGTTTTTAATTTGTAGTTATTCATCTGCCAGGTATCGGAAGGATAAATATGAAATGGAAAAGCAGATTAAAAAGGCCGAACTCATGGTTGCTAATCCTTCTAAAAATAAGAAGACAAAGTTTACAAAAACTGTCGAGAAAAATAAGCTGGAAATAAACAAGAGTCTTATTGAAAAAACCAAGAAATTACTTGGTATAAAAGGCTATTATACCAACCTGGAGGAAGCTCTGGCAAGCAATGCTTTAATAATAGAACGATACCATGAACTTTACAAAATTGAACAAAACTTCAGGATTGCAAAAAGTGATTTACAAACACGTCCAATCTTTCATTTTAAGGAAGAACCAATCAAGTTGCATTTACTAATCTGCTTTATGGCTTTAGTGGTATCAAGAAATATTGAACTTAGTACTGGAGCTTCAATAAGAAACTTCATTCAAGAGTGTAAAAAAATTACAGATGCCAGGTTAACCAACCTTATTACTAAAGAAGAAATAACAATGAGATCTCCTTTAACTCCAAAAATAAATGAATTTTTAATCAAATTGAATCTGCTGACCTAAAATGGAC
>LUZO01000460.1 GCA_001603685.1 Bacteroidales bacterium Bact_23 | reverse complement strand
GATATAAATATCGGCTGTGCCCCAGAAAAGTTCATAGTTAGATTGAAAATAGGATTTCCACTCTTTTAATTCCTCCTGCCTGATATACGGCGGATTCCCAATCACCACATCAAACCCCATAAAATCTCCGTCATTGTTCAGCACTTCGGGAAACTCAAATCGCCACTCAAAAGCATTTTCATAAATCTTGTTGCTTCTGATCTCTTCAATTTCGGCTTCCAGTCTGGCGGCCTGGCCGGTAAGCAGTTTCAGTTTTTTGTTCCAGGCGGTTTTTTCCTTTTTGCTCATTTCAAAAAGCTGTCCCTGGTTGCTCATCTGAAATATTTCGCCGTTGAGCTTGCTCAGGCGTTTCACCTTGGGGTCGTTTTGTGCGATTTCGCTTCGGAAATTGGTTTTGATGTCGTTGATCAGCCGTGTCATTTCGCGTTTCTGCTCCTTATTTTCAGCGTTGCGGTATGTGGCAACGGCAAGCCGGTAGCTCTGAATGTTCCATTTGCTGCTGCGAAGCGCTTTTTTCAGGTCGGAATCGATGGTGAAACGACTCACCAATGAATTTCCGCATTTGATGTTGATATCGATATTCGGCAGCGTTTCCAGCTGCTGCTCACCGTCTGCCGTTTCTGAAACGGGCTTGTAATAGGCGTTTTTGAGCAGCTCGATCCAGAGGCGCAGCCTGCAAATCTTCACCGAGTTGTTGTTGATATCCACCCCGAAGAGGCAGTTTTCAATGATGGTCTGTTTTTCGTGGAAAAGTGCTTCCTGCACGCGCCGGCTTTCGGGACTGCCGGGATTGTACTCAAAAAGCTCACCGTTTTCGTCGGTTACGATCAGTTCATCGTTCACCACCTCCACGTGGTATTCTTTCAGTCTTTTGCCTTCACGGTCCTGCAGGATTTTCAGATCGTTTTTAATGGCGATCATTTCATTGAGTGCCGAAACTAAAAAGTGTCCCGAACCAACGGCGGGATCCACTATTTTTATGCTGTTTACAATATGGTTTGCCTCATTGCGGTTGTCAATCCTGTCGTAAACATCATCCAGTTCTTTGCAATTCCAGCCTTTTGTCTCATTGAATTTCTGCACCACAGCCCGGCGGATGGTTTCGCGGCTCATATACATGGTGATGAAACCGGGCGTGAAGAAGGAGCCGTCTTTGTATCCGTTTATTTTTTCGAAAATAAGCCCCAGCACCGATGCGTTGATCAGCGTTTTGTTTTCTTCCTGAATGTCTTCGGAACCTTCGCTGCTGAAATCGTAAGCATCCAGAAACTCAAACAGATAGTGCAGGGTGGTGAGGTTTCCGATCATTTTCTTTCCCTTGCGGTCTTTGAGCACGGTTTGCGCATGGATGGGGATGGTTTTATCGTCGCGCAGGTTGCTGATGAAAATGGTTTCCTGTTCCAGATTGGTGGGTTCAAACAGCGAAGAATTAAGATAAGGCACTTTTGAGAACGCTTCCCTTACATCGCTGTTGCGCTCTTCCGGTTTTCTCGCCAGAACCTGAAAGAAGAGACTGTTCAGATCGTCATAGCTTTTGATTTTACCTCCGTTGAGGAAAGCATATTTCTTGTCGCCCTTGTGATATTTCAGCAGTTGCGCTTCAAGCAGTTTCAGAAAGAGGATGCGGTTTATCCAGCTGATTGAGAGTTCAAGCGCCACATTGAAAAGCCTTTCGGCACTGTTTTTTCCATATTGGTAAGGTTTTTCAAGTCTGCTTATTTTATCTAAGCTGTCAAGCTGAATGATGGCATCTTCAAGCAACGCTCCGCTGTTTCTTTCCTCCGGTTTGTTGCGCTCGATCAGTTTTTTGCTTCCCTCTTTTGTTTCAGTGAGTCCGATGATGTGGAGCAGTTCGCTGTAAAATCGTTTGTCTAAGGTGTTGCTGTCATTTGCGAAGGGAAGTTTAAGCAGATGTTCCGGCGAAATGAGCTTGTAAAGCGCAATGAGTTTGTTATCGTCCTTTCGGCTGCTGCTATGCAGTGGCTTGCTGTAATCATCAAAAGAGAAGAAGGTGAATTCAATTTCGGCACCGATGTTTTCAATAAACGGTGCAGCGACCTGAGTGTAGAAAAAATCGGTTTTGGTGTCTGCCAATCTGCCTTCTTCAAAATCGGTGAATTGTTTCACAAACTGTTTGTTTTGTGCAAAAAGACGCTCAAACAGGGTGACATCAAAAATGAACCAGTCGTTGATATTGGTGGCGATAAGCTGTTTGATTTCCAGATTTTTCATGGTAACCCGCTCCCGGAGATAATAGAGCACCAGCTCGTGAAACGCCTTGCGGTTGATGTTGTCTCGGGTGATCATTTCGGAACGGTTATCCGGTTTTTTGGTCTCAATGATCACGCCAACCGCAGTGTCGGCGGTTTTGCCGTTGTGAATCACCAGATCGTTCCGTCCTTTGGTGTTGATAAAATGATTGGGCTTATAATAGGTTTCCTTTAAAAAATCGGATACTAAGTTTTTGTGGAACTCTTCGCTTTCGGTCTCATTGATTCGTCCAAGCAGGGTGGTGAGGTTGTTCTTGAACAGTTCAATCTCACTCCTGTTGGGTTTTACTTTCAAATAAGCTTTGTTGAGGGCTTTTCTTGGCTTCAATTCTTTCAATACCATCTGCAAAAGAGTTTGTTGTCAGTTAAAGATGTAAAGATAATAAACGCTTTTACTAAAACTTAAGTAACAGCTTTGTTTTGCTTCAAAGAAACATCAAAAAGAGTGTATATAATTTTTTAGTGCTCTACCTTCATTTAACGAAGGTAGTCAATATTTTTAAAA
>LUZO01000459.1 GCA_001603685.1 Bacteroidales bacterium Bact_23 | reverse complement strand
CCAATATCTTTTTTAAGCTCCAATCCCAGTCGTTTACCTTCCTCAATCATAAACGAATAGGCTTTTCCGAAATCATTTTCCAGCGCTCCGTCGAGGATTGCTTCCCTGATGGCGGTCTTAATCAGGCCTACTTCCCTTCCCGGACTCAGCCCAAATGCGTCCATGATAATTTCACCCGAAATGGGTGGCTGCCAGTTTCTGAGCCGGTCTTTCTCCTCTATTTCGCGCAGCTTTTCCCTTACTATGGAAAAATTCCGCAGGTAGCGCTGCACCTTCTCCTTGTTTTTCGAGGTGATGTCGGCTTCGCAAAGGGTCATCAGATCATCAATATCGTCGCCTGCCTCAAAAAGCAGCCTTCGCACCGCCGAATCGGTAACTTCCTCTTCCGTCAGGCTGATGGGCCTCAGATGCAGCGCCACCAGTTTCTGCACATACTTCATCTTCTCGTTCAGCGGCAGCCTGAGTTTTCTGAAGATCTGAGGTACCATCCGTGCGCCCACGGCATCGTGGCCATGGAAGGTCCAGCCGTGTTCCGGAGTGAAACGGCGGGTGGCCGGTTTCCCGATATCATGAAGGATTACCGCCCAGCGCAGCCAGAGGTTGTCGGTATGCGGCACAATGCGGTCGAGGACTTCAAGGGTGTGGTAGAAATTATCCTTGTGGCCGATGCCGTCAACCGTTTCGGCACCCTTGAGCGCCACCATCTGCGGGAAGAAAATTTCAAGCAATCCGCACTCGTCCAGCAAACGGAATCCGGCCGAAGGCTTGTCGGTCATGATTATCTTGTTCAGCTCCTCACTGATCCGCTCGCCCGAAATGATGGAAATCCTCTCCCTGTTTTCGTGAATGGCCCTGAAGGTTTCGGGATAAATCTTAAACTTCAGTTGCGACGCAAACCGGATGGCACGCATCATACGCAGAGGATCGTCGGAAAAGGTAATTCCCGGTTCGAGCGGAGTACGGATAATTCCGTTTTTCAGATCCTCAAATCCGTTGAAAGGATCGGTCAGCTCGCCGTAATCATCCTGATTCAGACTGATTGCCAGCGCATTGATGGTAAAATCGCGCCGTTTCTGATCATCTTCCAGACTGCCGGGCTGCACTTCGGGCTTCCGCGAATCGGGATGGTACGACTCTTTGCGGGCACCAACAAACTCAAGCTGCATCTCATCCAGATGAAACATGGCGGTACCGAAGTTCTTGAAAACGCTCACCGGATGATGTCCCTTAAACGACTTCGCCACCCTGCCGGCAAGTCCAATGCCATCGCCAACAGTCACAAAATCAATATCTTTAGATGGCCGGTTCAGCAGGATATCCCTTACATAACCTCCAATGACATATACCGGCACCCCCATTTCGGAAGCGGCAGCGGCAACTGCCTTAAATACAGGATGGGTGAGGTGCGAAGAGAGGTTCATGCAGGGTGTTTTAACAGATTTGGCGCGCAAATTTACGAAAGTATCCCGAAAAACCCATAATGCTGTTGCAGGCAAAGCTTGTACACACATGATTGAAGTACCGGAAAACAGGCAGCAGCAACCGGAAGATGGCCCATACCTTAATTATTTAGACTACTTTTGCCGGAAATCAGAAAAAGCACCCTTTACAAATATGTTTACCCATCTGTTTTTCGACCTTGACGGAACTTTAATTGACTCTAAACCGGGAATTTTCAGAACGGTTTACCAGACTCTGGAGAGAATGGGCTTCCCCGCCCCTGAAAAGGAGGAAGAGCTTAATGCCTTCATCGGCCCGCCGCTGCGCACCTCATTCAGAACGCTGTTCGGAATGAACGAACAACAGGCGGAAAAGGCAACGGCCGTGTACCGTGATTTCTACGGCAAGGATGGAATGCACCTGTTCACCGTTTATCCGGGAATTTACGAAGCGCTGGAAAAGCTCAGGACAAACGGCTTCAAACTCAGCCTGGTCACTTCAAAAACAGAATATTACGCCTTACAGATCATCGAAGAAGCAAAACTATCAGGCTATTTCGAGACGGCTTCAGGCAGCGATATTAACGGTGAGCGAAGCGAAAAGGCGGAACTGATCAGCCATACGCTCGGCAAGCTTGGCCTAGCTGCAGGAAAAGAGGTAGTCATGATCGGCGACCGTTATCACGACATCCGCGGAGCAAAACTCGCCGGCATTTCATCGGCGGCCGTACTGTACGGCTACGGTTCCGAGAGTGAACTGCAGGCTGAGCATCCCGATCTGTTTGTAAACTCTACCCGGCATCTCACCGAGGTGTTTCACAATAACCGGAAAACACACTGAAATTCTGACATTCCGAAGTAATACTATTTTTGCCATTCGGGAAATTCAATGAAATTAAAAAGCAGGTATATTTAATGGTATCCGGTTCTAAACCAAAAAAACATTGCCGTAGCAAAAACAATTTGATTACTTTTTTCCTGAACTACGATTAAATTCTAAATTTGCCGGAAAAGAACTGCCATTTGGCTCTTTTTTTGTATAAAATCAAAAACAATCACTCATCTTTTTAATCAATAAACCACTCATTATGAAACGACTCTTTACGCTTATGCTGTCATTTTTAACCCTGGCAGCTTTTGCCGCTTTGGATCCCCCTACCGGTCTGAAGGCAACGGTATCCTCAAACAATGTTCACCTTACCTGGAATACTCCCGGGGCCCCCACCGGTGATGTCGAGGAACTGATTTACGATCAGGACAACGCAACAGGCGCATACAAATATCAGGGCTATGCCTTGTCAACCCATATGTCGCCCCAGGCACCCTGCCAGATTCTTACCCTTAAATATTATATTGTTTATGATTTGTCGTCGGGCAATTTCAATGCTGAAGTTTACAGGTGGGGAAGCAGCGCTCCGACAACTGAGCTGTTGATCAGCAAACCTGTAACTGCCAATATGGAAGGCTGGATAGAAGTTGACCTCACCGACGATCATATTACGACAACCGGTGATTTTGTGGTCGGTTTCGGATCTATCAACGACAATACTTATGTTGGATATGATGCGAATTACAACAACGGCCGTTCATGGGATTTCGATCATCAGGGAAACTGGACCCCATGGACGGAGGCCTATCTGGTTCGTGCAGTTGTTCAGTATTACGACGGTGTGGTGCGCGAATTAAGCGCCATTCCGTCTGCTTACACTCCTGAAGTGGCTCCCGTACTTGCCAGAACAGCACGCACCGGCACCGGCAGTGTAAACACCGTAGCTCCTGTTTCCGCCACAAGGCAGGCGTCACGCGGTTTGCTGGGATATAACATCTACCGCGATGGAACCAAAATCAACAATACCGTTGTAACCGAGCTCTTCTATAATGACAACGGCCTGGAACCCGGCACCTATCAGTACACCGCAAGGGCATTGTATGATGAAGGCGAATCGGAGAACTCAAACACTGCCGTAGCCGTAATTGGTGGCGGAAATAATCTGAAACTTGATTTTGAAGACCTCCCGGACTTCAGCATCACCTTCGGCGACTGGACCGCGGTGGATCGTGATGGTGGCGCAACTTATGGTTTTGATGGTAACATCACCTTCCCCCATAATTTTGAGCCCATGGCGTTTATTGCATTTAACCAGTCAGCCACCACTCCCCCGATGACCGGCCTTGCTCCTCACGGCGGAGCCCGTTTCGGCGCCTGCTTCTCATCCGAACCGCCGGTATCCAACAACGACTGGATGATATCGCCCAAAGTACTTCTGGGCAGCAATCCTGCGCTTAACCTGTGGGTAAAATCGTACACCGATGCCTATGGCCTCGAAAAATATAAAATTTTGGTTTCGGAAACCGATATGGAGCCGTCAAGCTTTACCACCATTGCCGGGCCGCTCACCGCTCCGGCCGACGACTGGACCTATGTTTCCTACAGCCTCGACAATTACACTGGCAAGGAGGTGTATGTCGCCATTCAGTGTGTTTCGAGCGATAACTTTGTTTTTATGATTGATGATGTGGAGATTACCTTCACCGTTGACGCCGGAAAACAAGAACTGCCGGTGTTCAGCGTATATCCAAATCCTTCGTACGGAGTTCTGAATATTCAGGGCGATAGCCGCATCGAAGCCGTAAAACTGGTAAATACCGCCGGACAGGTGGTTTACGAAAGCACCGTCAACGACAGGGAGTTCAGCTTCAGCACCACCGGAATGGCTCAGGGGCTATATCTGCTGAACATCACCACCGAAAAGGGGTTGGTAACGCGCAAAGTGAGCATCCGCTAAACAGCCGCTGCTGAAACATAAAAAAACTGCATCTTCCGGGTGCAGTTTTTTTTATTTCCGGCAAAGGAGATATCTCCGGAGCAGGTTTATTCGTATGCCGGTAATCGGTATTACATTCTCTCCGGCACTTCGATGCCCAGCAGGCTCATTCCGTTGCGGATAATCGCTGCGGTAAGCGCCGATATGGCGAGGCGCAGTTGTTTGCTCTCCAGATTTTCTTCCTTCAGGATGGTCAGTTCATGGTAAAACTGGTTGTACTCTTTGGCCACCTCGTACATATAATTTGCAATAACCGAAGGGCTGAGTTCGTCGCCGGCCTGTTTCACCACGGCGGGGAACATACTCAGCAGAATGATGATATCGGCTTCTTTCTGAAGCAGGCCGGCATTTCCGCCAAATAGCACCTCTCCCCCTGCCTTGCGCAATACCGATTGTATCCTGGCATGGGTGTACTGGATAAACGGGCCGGTATTTCCGTTGAAATCGATGCTCTCACGGGGGTTGAAGGTCATGTTTTTCTTCGGGTCCACCTTCAGGATGAAATATTTCAGGGCGCCAAGTCCTACCATACGGTAGAGCGCCTCTGCCTCCCGGCTTTCAAAGTCTTCGATTTTTCCCAACTCTTCGGTCATGGCGCGCGCCGTAGAAATCATGCTGTCCATCAGGTCGTCGGCATCCACCACAGTTCCCTCGCGCGATTTCATCTTGCCTTCGGGCAACTCCACCATGCCGTATGAGAGATGGTAAATGCCGCCGGCCCAGGGGCGGCCAAGCTTCTGCAGAATCAGTTTCAGTACCTCAAAATGGTAATTCTGCTCGTTTCCAACCACATACACCAGTTTTTCAGGCTTGTAATCGTCGGCCCTCAGCTGGGCGGTGCCCAGATCCTGGGTCATATAGACGGAGGTGCCGTCGCTGCGGAGCAGCAGCTTTTCGTCAAGCCCGTCGCCGCTCAGGTCAATCCACACCGAGCCATCCTCCTTTTTGAAAAAGACGCCCTTCTGAAGCCCTTCTTCAACTACCTTCTTTCCAAGCAGATAGGTGTCGGATTCATAGTATATCTTGTCGAAATCAATGCCAAGCTGTTTGTAGGTAACATCAAATCCCTCATAAACCCAGCCGTTCATGGTACTCCACAGGTTGAGGGTCTCCGGATCGTGGTTTTCCCACTTTACCAGCAGTTCCCTGGCCTGCTGCATCATTTCCGATGCATTGGCGGCTTCCTCTTCCGTTAGCCCTTTTTCCATCAGCCGGGCAATTTCGGCTTTGTAATGCTTATCGAAGAGTACATAGTAATCGCCCACCAGCTTATCGCCCTTTTTGCCCGACGATTGCGGAGTTTCACCATTGCCGAACAGTTTCCAGGCAAGCATCGATTTACAGATGTGGATGCCGCGGTCGTTTACCAGATTTACCCTAAAGACCTTGCGCCCGTTGGCTTTCAGCAACTCCGAAACGGAATGCCCCAGCAGGTTGTTCCGGATATGACCGAGATGCAGCGGTTTGTTGGTGTTGGGCGACGAAAACTCAATCACCACCGGATTTCCGGAAGCGGTATTCTGAATGCCAAAATCGGATTTTCGGTAGTTATCATCCAGAAAATCAATCCAGTACTGCGCCTTCATCCGGATATTGAGGTAACCCTTAACCACACCATAGCTTTCAGCCTCGGGCATGGTGCGGATAATCTCGTCGCCAAGCAGCGCCGCCGTGGCTTCGGGAGCTTTGCGCGAAATCTTCAGAAGCGGAAAAACAACCAGCGAATAATCGCCCTGATGGCGGAAAGCGGGAGCTGTGCGCTGAACGGCCAGCAGCGAAGGGTCGATATCGGTATTAAATAAGGCGGAAACCGCAGCAACGGCTTTTTCGGTCAGAATATTTTCGATCATAAAACAAGTGTATCGTTTGAGCCGGGCAAAATTAAGGCTTTTTTCAGTATTCCGCCTTTGGATTTAACCATCTGAAAATCAGGAAATAGTAATAACCAAAACCACAAACGCACTTCCATTTCCGCCCCTGCCAGCAGGAATAAAGCCTTTGCCTGAAGTTAAT
>LUZO01000458.1 GCA_001603685.1 Bacteroidales bacterium Bact_23 | reverse complement strand
TTTGTACTATGAATACAGGAACACCAACAAAAATAAACCAATTATTGCAAAAACAGCCCGAGGGGGCATTGTTTTTTGCTTCGTGGATGTATGAAAACGGGATTTCATACGAATTGCAACGCCATTATCGTCAATCGCAATGGCTTTCCCCATTAGCTAGCGGTGTAATGATTCGTATAGGTCAGAAACCCACTTTATACAGCGCATTGTCAAGCCTTAACAGTCAAACCAATAAGCACTTCTATATCAGTGCTTTGTCGGCTTTGGAATTGGCTGGATATTCGCATTATGTGCCCATGGGGCGTCCGAAAACGGTAATTGGTTGCTTCAGATATGAATGGCTGCCAAAATGGTTTGAGCAAACAGACTTTGGAGTGGATGTTATAAAAGTTACTTCCGACAATTTTTCTACATATTTAGGACTAACAACCACTAAGCAAGGCGGTTTTTCGGTATTGCTGTCTTCACCTGAAAGAGCCTTTTTAGAGTGTTTAAACCTTGTGCCAAAACATTACAATCTGCTTGATCTATATTATGTTTTGGAGCAATTAGCTGCCTTACGGCCTGCATTGTTGCAATCGCTGCTGGAACAAAACAAATCAGTGAAAATCAAACGATTGTTTCTTTATATGGCTGAAAAATCTAATCATCCCTGGTTTGAAATGTTGGATTTGTCAAAAATATCGTTAGGTAGCGGGAAACGGGCTATTGTAAAAGAAGGCGCTTACAATTCAAAATATCAAATAGTTATACCCAAAGAACTGGTAAATTATGAATAGGATTTACAAAGACCAGGTTAGATCGCTGTTGCACATTCTGCCTCTGATATACAAAGAAACGGATTTTGCAATTCATGGTGGCACGGCCATCAATTTATTCGTAAAAAATAATTTT
>LUZO01000457.1 GCA_001603685.1 Bacteroidales bacterium Bact_23 | reverse complement strand
GATATATGATAGGTGAGGTATTAATGTGCTGCAGGATAGCTGAATTTTTATAAAGCAAAGCTTGAAAAATATCTTAATTCCCCTTTTTTTTCTTATCTTTATGATTTGATAAAATCGGGTAATTCATGTGCTGCAAGGGAATTTTGACTGCTGGATTGTTTAATTAACGGGTGGTGACCCTGTGTATGCTGGCTGAAATGCCTTACCGGAGTTAAAAGGAATACAATTAATGTTGTTTAAATATTCAGGGCTATGTTATCATTTACTGCTAATTCGGAACGATACAAAGAGATGCGCTATAATCGCTGCGGAAAAAGCGGTTTAAAACTGCCGGCTATTTCTCTGGGATTGTGGCACAATTTCGGTGGAGTTGATATCCTTCAGGTAAGCCGAAATATGCTGCTACATGCTTTCGACCGGGGAATTACCCACTTCGACCTGGCCAACAACTACGGACCGCCTCCGGGCTCAGCAGAAGAGACCCTCGGTCAGGTTTTGCGTACCGATCTCGGGCCATACCGCGACGAGCTGATTATTTCTACCAAAGCGGGCTACAATATGTGGCCGGGCCCGTATGGCGAGTACGGTTCGAAGAAACACCTGATTTCAAGCCTGGATCAGAGCCTGAAACGGATGCGGCTTGAATATGTGGATATATTCTATTCGCACCGCCACGATTCGGAAACCCCGCTCGAAGAGACCATGGGTGCGCTTGAGCAGATCGTTCGCCAGGGAAAGGCGCTCTATGTCGGGCTGTCGAACTATTCGCCCAAAAATACGCTCCAGGCAGTGGAGATTCTGAAAAGCATGGGTATCCGTTGCCTCATTCATCAGCCTCCGTATTCAATGTTCGACCGCTGGGCGGAAGAAGGATTGCTCGATGTGATTGAAAAGGAGGAGATGGGCTGTATTGCGTTTTCACCGCTGGCCCAGGGGCTTCTCACCGATAAGTATCTGAAAGGAATTCCCGAAGGATCCAGAGCCGCAAAAGCGCACGGATTTCTGAAACCGACCCAGATTACTCCCGAGAAACTTGATAAGGTGAGACAACTGAATGAACTGGCCGCTGAAAGAGGACAGAAACTGGCGCAAATGGCGCTGGCATGGGTGCTGCGCGATAAACGGATTATCTCGGTTATTACCGGAGCCAGTACCGCAGCTCAGGTGGATGAAAACATCAACAGCCTGAAAAATCTCTCATTCACCGAAGAGGAACTTCGCCGGATTGATGAAATTCTGAAGTAAGTTCTTCTGTAACGGAACGGAATAGTTCCGGTAAACAAACAAGGAAAGCCTGCGAAGCGTTTGCTTCACCGGCTTTCTTTGCTCTTTGCCCGGGTATTCTGCCGGGCTGCCATCCTAAGGCGAATGTCTGACGGGAACATAATCCCGCGTTAATCCGGGTACAATGCTTCCTTTCTGACAACGGTTTGCAAATAACCCGCCGGTTCATTCGTTAATCGCCCGGGTATTGCTATCTTTGGCCGAAATTTCAAAAAAAGATATGTCAACAGCAAAAAAATGCAATTTTAGCCTCCTTAATTCAGCACAAAAGCTCCTGTTGCTGGTTATTCCCGTGGTTCTGTTTTTCTCCTCGCTGAATACCATTCTCGACAGGGATAAGGTCTGGTATGGAGGTGGCTACGATCCGGAATATGCCTATTTGTTCAATGCAATGAATATGGCTACCTTCAGGCTTGCCGGCCATTATGATCATCCCGGAACCACCATGCAGGTTTATGGAGGGCTGGTACTCAGGGGCGTATGGCTTACCGAGCCGGCAGGCGCGGGGAATGTGGAAAAGGTGATTGCAAACCCTGAGCATTATCTTCGCATTCTGAATATCGCCACTGCGGTGCTGGGCGTAATTGCAGTTTTTCTGCTGGGATTCATCGTGTTAAAACGCACCGGTAATTTCGGATATGCGCTAATCGTGCAGTTAACTCCCTTTGTTTCAGGCTTTGTGCTGTTTAATGGCTTTACCCGTTATACCCAGGAAGCCATGCAGATGATAGCCGCCCTCGGTTTTGCCGTTGCGCTGATTGATCGGTCGGTTAATGCGGATAGGGTCAGCGACAGGAAGTCGTTTACCTGTCTTGGCTGGATTGCCGGACTGGGAATGGCATCCAAAATATTGTTTGCCCCGCTGCTGATTATTCCGCTCATCATAGCTCCAAAAAATAAATACAGGCTGCGTTTTCTGTTGTTTAGCGTCATTTCATTTCTGGTATTTACGCTGCCCATCATCCGCCTTTATCCGGCAATGATGGACTGGATTATAAAGCTGTTTATGTTCTCGGGCCAGTATGGCAGCGGACCTGCCGGGCTTGTTGATACGGCTGCCTATCCTCAGAATTTGTTGTGGATTATAAAAGCCAACCCCATACTGGCAGGCGTTATGGCTCTGGGGATTGCAATGCTGATTGCCGGTGGCGTTGCTGCCCTGCTGAAGCGGACATTCATTCCCAAAAGCGATATGTGGGTACTGTTTTCGGTGGTTCTGGCGATATTCGCAGGGTATGTGATCATTGCAAAGTCGCCGAAGGAGGCTTATCTGCTGCCGTATGAGATGCTAACCCCGGTTGTAATCATTATTTTGCTGAAAACCTTGCTGAATATCCGGATATTGATAAAGATGGAGAAAGTGATGACAGCCGTTATCGCCGTTGCCGTTTCTCTTTTGCTTGTCCCCCATGGAATTGCAGGTAAGGAGTCGCTTTATTCATCCGGCAGGAATTATATCTGGGAAAACTCGTGGCAGGCAGCAGCCGGGCTTGGTTCGGAAGGCGCACTGCTATTTTCCAATCCCGGATCATCACCGGTTACCGGCCTCTATTTCGGCAATGCCTACAGCCGGATGGCCTACGCCGAACAGATGCGGAATATCTATCCGGGAGTTTATCAGTTTAACCTATACACAAATAAGGTCAACCAGATGGGCAACGACACCGTTGCCATACCAGAGTTGCTCGAAAAATACCGTACGCTTTTTATCCAGGTGTGGCACAGCGATGAGGCCCAGGTGCGGAAAGCGCTGGCTGATGCCGGCGCCCTGGTTCAGGATGATTATTTATACAGCGATGAGGTGCAGGTAATAATGGTTGCAGTGGCTCCCGGATCGCATGAGGCCGGCGTAACCAGAAAAATGATATTCAGCTCAGCCGAAACCCCGGTGGGAAATCGTGATGCCCGGCCTTCGGCAGACGGAATTGCGGTGTTTGGTGAGCTTTCGGCGGGAAAAGGCATTTTTGGGTATAACAGCATTGTTACCAATCCGGAATCACCCTTTGCATTCACCTCTGAACCCCTGGTTCTGAATGAAGGGGACAGCATCCGGGCGGTAATTTATGCGAAGGGTGCAATAAATAGCGCATCTCTCGTTATAGCTGAATCGGAACCGAGAGAGGTGTTGCTGACTCAATATCCCTCTGAACCCGGAGATGACGGAGTTGCCGGAATTTCGGCAGGCTTCCGGAACAATGAGCCGCGGCAGCAAACGGTGATTGTTTACGGCTGGAACGGCGGTGAAAAGGAGGTTTGGTTCGACAACTACTCGAT
>LUZO01000456.1 GCA_001603685.1 Bacteroidales bacterium Bact_23 | reverse complement strand
GCCATCCATTTTTTGGTGATTTAATTTTTTTTCCAGTAGGAGTCTCAATTTCATATATTAAATTAGGCCTATATAACGAGTTTCTGACATCGCCCGTACGCCAAAGTCCTTTGGGATCATTATCAGGATTTGAATATGCTTTATTGTGTTCGTCTGTACGCATTAAACTCCCTAAAACATAAGTTTGATTTTTTGAATAAATTATTGTATGGTTATGATGAACCGAAAACTTTCCCAAATACCCTTTAGGCTGGATACTGTGTTGCCAAATTACATCAGCAACAAAATTTCCACCTCCAAATATTTCATCACAAATCAATTTCAGATTAGCCTGCTCATTATCATCAATGGAAATAAATATTGCGCCATCATCCGAAAGTAATTTATGCAGCAGTTTCAGCCGCGGGTACATCATACACAGCCACTTATCGTGCCTGCTTAAATCCTCGCTTTCTTTGCCAACCACCTGGCCCAACCACTTTTTAATCTTCGGATCGTTCACATTGTCGTTATAAACCCAACCTTCGTTGCCTGTATTGTACGGCGGGTCGATATAGATGCATTTAATCCGCCCTTCGTATTCGGGCAGCAGCGCTTTAAGCGCCTCTAAATTGTCGCCGTGAATGATTTTGTTTCCGCTTTCGGTTTCCTGCTTTTGCTCTGATTCCGTGCCGGTTGCATCATCTTTGGCAAAACCGTATTTATGCTCCAAAACTTTAAACGGAACATCCAAATGGTGGTTAATTACTTTCTCTTTTCCTATCCAGTGTAGTGTTGGCATAATTTATCCCGCATTTTGTACAAATATATCAACTTTTCGCTTTATGCCCCGTTTTTTTTGCCATGTGCAAAGCGATTGCCCGTAGGTGCGCTACATCCCCAGCTCCCGTTCAAAGCCGGTTTCGAGTGAGATAAAGGTCTCGGTAAAGGTGATTTCGGGAATGGACTGTATCTGTTCCACAATGATTTTCTTCAGATGTTCGTTGGTTTTGGTAAAGAGCTTTACCAGCAGCGAATATTTGCCCGAGATATGGTGACATTCAACAATTTCGGGGATTTTCTTGATTTTTTCGAACACCTCGTCGTGGGTTGAGTTGGTGGTGAGGTTCACCTGAATTCCGATAAAGGCGCAGGTGTGGTATCCCATCCCTTTCGGGTTGAGCCTGAGCGATGAGCCGGCGATAACTCCGGCGGCCTCCATGCGTGCCACCCGCTGATGAATGGCGGCACCCGATACCTTGCAGCGCCTGGCCACTTCGGTGAACGGCATACGCGCATCGGCATTGAGCAGATTGATGATTTTTTTGTCCAGGCTGTCAATATGAAAGTGCTGATCCATAATAATGCAGTTATAGGT
>LUZO01000455.1 GCA_001603685.1 Bacteroidales bacterium Bact_23 | reverse complement strand
TTCCCAATAAAATGGAAATAATAAAGATCTGAAATCTGATAAGGGCTGCATTTAATTTGTCGCCAAATGTGCTGAATATTGGCAAATAAACCGGAATCAAGACATAAATTCCCTTTTCAACTTTCCTGAAAAACTTAAGGTGAGTTTTAAGTTTGTTCAGAATTTTTATTTTCATTGATTTCCGGGTGGATGAATTTACAGCAGGCGATTTGAATGCAATAGGGTTGACCCATAAGATATTGTATCCCTTCTTATGATATTGGTACATAATCTGCCTTGTACTGGTAACAGAAGGTCTGAACCAGTCAGGGCCACTGAAAATTGCCCACTCCTTTTTGCCGGTGAGATCTCTTTTGGCCATCCTGATTATTTATCTATCTCTTCTGTTTCGTTATAAATAATCTCTGGCATGTGACAAAAAGCTCTGATATCATCATGGAAAACCAAATGCAGGTATTCATCAGCATTGCGCATTCTGGTTAACAGCCGCTCATGTCCCGGATTAACAGGTGCCGGACCTTTATATAGTTCTTTAAAATAGTCCGACCGCGGTTTGAATTGCTCGTTCCCCAGATACGGGTTAAACTTTTTAATCTGCCATTTCAAAAGAAGGTTATTGAATTTGTTGTTGAATTTAACTATCCGGAGAATGGCAGACCTTAAATGACTTTCAGCTTTCAGTGATATCGGAAATGCAGTTGACCTGATTGAATTCGATTTGCTTTCGGATGCAGCAATTAGTGCGTGAGCTTTTTGCGTACGAATAAGATTTTCAGGTAAAGAATTGTAAGCATTGTAAATAGAGCTTTCGGCATAGGGCGTAACAGGGGTGAGGAAATGCTGCGAACGCAGTAAAATCGAATGAGCGTTTCTGAAAGAAAGATAATCGGTGTCGAACAGGCTTTCCGAGTCAAAAAGAATTTCTGTTTGCGGATATTCCCCGAAAAGTCTGGTGTATTCATCCCATACACTGTAATTGCTGAAGTAAGGAATTGATTGCTGAAAGATTTCACTTGTGACTCCATTACTGATGAATTTGAAGAAACCTTTCATCATATCTTCTTTGGTTTTTATTCCCGGCATTCTGAATGACGGCATCTTACCGGAAAATTTGTCTCCTGACATTCCTATGAGTGCAGTGTCAGTATATCCGGAAACCAAGCTTCCCAATGCTCCCCAGGAAAAAGTCGGGGTAGTGTTCATGGAAATCATATAAACCAATCGTTGGTCAACCTTAAATGACTCAAGTACATGAAGATCCTTTTCAAGTAACGATACAATTTCCCTGACATAAGGATAATCAAATACACCGGTTTTATCCTTAAAAACAAAAGGATTAAAAGGGATGTCGTTTTTAAGCAGGAAAGGTAAAAATGCCCTGCTGTCTTTTCCCTTGGACATGAAAAAGCCCAATGGATTATCAATTTTTCCGGCTAAATGTTTGAAAAAATTGTCGTATACCTGCCTCAGATTTTCAACATAACTTTTGTCCGACATTCTTTTATTACGGTCAAATTTTTGAAAGTACCTTCTGTAAGAGATTGTTTTAGCAGTTCTGATCAGGATGTCGGAAGGGATTGTCAGGCTGATTTCATTAAACTCCGTTCTGCGGAATAACGGATATTCAATATGCAGAATTTCCGCGATGGCCTGCTCGTTTATTGATACTTTGAGAGCGGGATTGGATGCAAGCGCAAAAACATTATTGCTCAGGGCAAAACGGTTGTCATTGTTGTAAATAAATACGCGGTTACAGCCAAGCTGATCATTGAAAACAATCAATGTATCACTATTATTTAAATATACAAACCCGGTATATCTGCCGTTGATCTCCTTTAAATTCTCATAATTTCCTGATCTGGCTGTGTTTAATACATGGGAGGCTAATTGAGACCCGGCGGGTTTGTTTTTTTCAAAAGGAGTAAAATCAAGCTTGTAAAAAGTCCCTTCAATAAAGGCAACATCCAGGCCCTCTCTGACAAATCCGTGGACTTTTAATGGATGCTTTTCTTCGGGCTCAAGCAGGGCAAATAGATACCTGCCAAAATTGAAGATCGAAGTTTTTTGCCCGAATCCTCCGAAAAAATTCTTTATGCCTTCCTTTAATATATTAAGGCCGGGCTTATATTCGGAGTTATCTGTTTCAACAAGGAGATAGCCAACCATTCTGGGTTTAATCTGCTTGTCAATTTGTAGTTCATGAAGATATTCTTTCATGCTGAGGTTGGGTGTTATTAGTTTGTCAAATCAGTTAAATCAGTAAATCGGTATCCTGCATCTTTCAGGAATGTCAGCAACTCTTCAATCAGGTTCAGGTGGTCATTGTGAAAACGATGATGCATCAGAATGCCGATGATTTTTGTGTGTCGTCTCGCAAGTTCCACCTGATTAATGATTTCTCCGAAACTATAGTGGTCAGCTGAATCATAGCCGGTGTATTTCTTTATCAGGTTAACAGAAACAGAGCTGTCTCTTATACACATCTG
>LUZO01000454.1 GCA_001603685.1 Bacteroidales bacterium Bact_23 | reverse complement strand
AATAATGCGGTTAATTTTAACAAATCTCAGTCCATTTGTGTTTAATAGCTTTATACCTGTCAGATATGGATATACAATCGATTGAAGGAAAAGACAAAGGGAAAGTTTTCATAAAAAACGGAGAATCTGTACTGGCTGAAATGACCTGGTACAAGGGCGGCCGTAACTACATTGTCCTGGATCATACAATGGTCGATGATTCATTGAGAGGGCAGGGGGTAGGCCGCAAGCTGCTCGATCAGATTGTGAATATGGCTCTGGAGCGCAAATATAAGATTCTGCCCGAGTGCCCGTTTGTGGTCGCCATGTTCGACCGGTATGCCGAATACCGGGCATTTGATTACCGAACATCCCGAACCGACAGAGCCAGATAGAAAAAGAGGCTGCCACAAATCCGCGGCAGCCTCTTTTCCGATATACCTTATTATATAGGTACTATTTGATTTCCCAGGTGTCGCCGCTGTTCAGCAGGTCGTCAACCGACATGATTTTGTGGTTTTCCTTTGCATAGGTGATCTGATCTTCCACCAGGTCGTCGTATGTCGGATACATGGCTGATCTGATAACTCCCAATGCAACAGGGAATTCAGGATACGACATCTTCGCCAGCATCAGGTGGATTCCCGGATCCTGATCATACGAATCATGTACCAGAAGGTCCTCTTCGGTAATGCCGTTCTCGCCGATTGTAACCACCTCAAGGTGAGTCCCGTTCAGGCGGATTCCCTTATCTTTGTTTTTACCAAAGATCATAGGCTCGCCGTTGCGCAGGATAAGCTGGCGCTCTTCTCGGTTTTCGCGGTTGGTAACGGCATCATGGGTCTTGTCGGCAAAAATCACGCAGTTCTGCATAATCTCCACAACCGAAGTACCGTCGTGCTTGGCGGCTTCAAACATCACCTCGGTCATCAGCTTGGGGTTGTTATCCACCACGCGGGCAAAGAAAGTCCCCTGGGCTCCAAGTACCAGTTCGCCGGGATTGAACGGATGCTCAATCGTTCCCATGGGTGAGGTCTTGGTAACCTTTCCCATAGGGGTTGTGGGCGAATACTGGCCTTTGGTAAGTCCGTAAATCTGGTTGTTGAACAGCATGATATTCACATCCATATTTCTTCTGATGATGTGAATGAAATGGTTCCCTCCGATGGCCATTGAGTCGCCGTCGCCGGTTGCAATCCAAACACTGAGGCGGGGATTCGAAATTTTCACACCCGAAGCAATGGCTGCGGCACGGCCGTGGATGCCGTGAATTCCGTAAGTATTGACATAATACGGGAACCTTGATGAGCATCCGATGCCGGAAACAAACATAAAGTTCTCCTTGCAATACCCGATTTTCGGGAATACATTGGCTACAGAAGAGAGGATGGCGTGGGCGCCGCAGCCCGGACACCATTTAACCATCTGGTCGCTTACAAAATCCTCTTTTGTCAGTTCTACGGAAGAACGTTTTATGGTTAAATTAGGTTGATCGTTCATGATTATTTCTCCTCCAGCGTTTCGTTTAATACTTTTACAAGTTCTTTTACAGTAAACGGAAGACCTTGTACCTTGTTGTATTTCTGATACTTAAATTCAGGATGGGTCATTCTCAGATAATTGACAAACTGACCGCTGTTCAGCTCGCACACAATAATCTTCTTATATCTGCCAAATACCTCTGCGGTGTTTTTCGGAAGCGGCATGATATAATTGAAATGTGCATGGCCAATGCTCTTTCCTTCTTTATGCAGTTCTTCAACTGCTTCGGCTACCGGCCCGTGTGTGCCGCCCCAGCTTACTACCAGCAGGTCGCCTTCCTGTGCGCCGAGAATTTCCTGTTCGGGAATGTAATTTGCCACTCTTTGAACTTTGGCTTCGCGGTAGTCCACCATTTTCTGGTGATTCAGCGGATCGGTTGAAACATTGCCTGAGATGTCTTCCTTCTCCAGGCCGCCGATTCTGTGACGAAGTCCGGGAGTTCCCGGCAGCGCCCACTGTCTGGCCAGCGTATCCGGATTGCGGCGGTAGGGCTTGAAGTCAGGATCGTTTGCTTCGGCAATGGGAGGGTTGATGGCTGGCAGATCGGCAACCTTCGGAATGCGGAACAACTGTGAACCGTTGCCCAGATAACCGTCGGTGAGCAGAATTACCGGAGTCATGTGCTCCATGGCAATTTTTGCCGCCATATAGGCATAATAGAAGCAGTTTGCCGAAGTGGAAGCGGCAATCACAACAACAGGACATTCGCCGTTGCGTCCGAACAGTGCCTGATACAGGTCGCTCTGCTCCGATTTGGTGGGAAGCCCGGTACTGGGGCCGCCGCGCTGCACATTCACAATTACAAGCGGAAGCTCAGTCATTACTGCCAGGCCGATGGCTTCGCTCTTCAGCGAGAGGCCCGGGCCCGAAGTGGTGGTAATGGCCATAGATCCGGTGTAGCTGGCGCCAATGGCTGAACAGATACCGGCAATCTCATCTTCGGCCTGGAATACTTTAGCTCCCAGTGATTTATGCTTTGCAAGTTCAATCAGAATTTCAGTAGCAGGAGTAATGGGGTAAGAGCCCAGAAACAGAGGACGGCCCGAACGCTCGGATGCAGCAAGGAACCCCCACGCTGTTGCCGTATTGCCGGTAATGTTGCGGTAACGGCCCGGCTCCATCTTTGCCCTTGATACCTGGAAGGTTGAGGTCAGCGCCTCAACAGTCTCGGCATAGTTGAATCCTGCCTGAAGAACTGCAGTATTCAGTGCAATAACTTCCTTATTGCTTTTGAATTTTTTTACAAAAAATTCATTGGTGTGCTCCAGACCCCAGTCGAACAGGTGATACATCATACCCAGCGCAAACATGTTTTTGCTGCGTTCAGCATTTTTACCGTCAACGCCAACCTGAATGGCCGCTTCGCGGGTAAGCAGGGTAATGGGGGCTTTGATCAGGTTATAGCCGGAAAGACTACCGTTGTCGAGCGGGTTTTCGGCATATCCCGATTTCTTCAGTGCCGCATCGTCGAATGCGGTTTCATCAACAATAATGGTAGCTCCCGGTTTGGCCCATTTAAGGTTCGCTTTAAGCGAAGCGGGGTTCATAGCAACAAGAACATCGCACTGATCTCCGGTTGTTTCAATTTTCTTTGATCCAACATGCACCTGGAAGCCCGAAACTCCGGCTATGGTGTTATGAGGTGCACGGATTTCGGCAGGATAATCGGGGAAGGTTGCCAGATCCAGACCTTCAAGCGCAGCAGTATCAGAAAACAAAGTACCGGTAAGCTGCATGCCATCTCCTGAGTCGCCAACAAATTTGACGACTACAGCATCCTTTTGGATGACTTTACTCTTTGATTTTACCATGATTATATAACAAGGTTGATTTGCTTCAGGCAGCAAAGTTATGCTTAAAATATGTTCATAAAACCCAAAAATATCAGGAAAAATGTTTTATTTGAAGCCGGAAGCCAATAATCAAAACATATTTGGAATAAAGAGGTGAATATCAATTAGATGTAATTTCTTTACAACAGCTATTTAGAAGCTTTACAAAATAGTGGAAAATGAATCTTGAATATAAATTATGATATATCTTTGCAGCACAAAACAAGTAATTAACCTTTTTTCAAAATAATAACTAAAATTTACAGCCATGGCATACAAAATTTCAGACGACTGCACCGCTTGCGGAACCTGCATTGATGAATGTCCTGTTGAGGCAATCTCTGAAGGTGATATCTATAAAATTGATCCGGATCTTTGTACCGATTGTGGTGCTTGCGCAGATGTATGTCCGGTTGAAGCAATCC
>LUZO01000453.1 GCA_001603685.1 Bacteroidales bacterium Bact_23 | reverse complement strand
ATTAGACAAAGGTTCCTGCTAAAAATCACCACTTTATTATCAATTTCGGAGCTTTAAAATTTAAATATTGTCAATCTAATTGATTATCAAAGCATTAGATTCTCAATTCTTTTATAAACATTCCGGTGTTGATAAATCAGTGAATGTGAGCAGTGATGATTATAAAAACAAGGATTACTTTACATACTGTTATTGTACGGTTACAATCCGCTGATATGCAATGGGATATATTTATTAAGGGATTCAGGGCGTATTTACAGGTGGAGCGTTCCATGCCTGAAAATACGGTGGAAGCGTATGTCCGGGATGTTGAAAAACTTGCCGGTTTTCTTGGCGAAAATGACAATAGCCTCAGGCCATCGGAGGTAAAAACAGCCAATCTGCAGGATTTTGTGAATACTATAGCCGGTCTTGGCGTGGCAGCTACCAGTCAGGCCCGGATTATTTCGGGCATCAGATCTTTCTTTAAATACCTTTTACTCGAAAGTGAAATAAAAAGCGATCCCACTGAATTGCTTGAAATGCCGCGTACAGGCAGAAAGCTGCCTGAAGTGCTTTCAGTCGGAGAGATAGAAAAACTGCTTTCGGTCATCGACCTGAGCCAGCCCAATGGCGAACGAAACAAGGCCATCATTGAACTCCTTTACGGTTGCGGGCTTCGGGTATCGGAGCTGGTAAACCTTAAGCTGACAGATATTCGCCTGGACGAAGATTATATTACGGTTACCGGAAAAGGGAACAAACAGCGGATCGTTCCCCTGGGGGATGCCGCTTTGTCGCAAATGAAACGGTATATCAATGAGGTAAGGGTGCACGCCGACATAAAAAAGGGTGAAGAAGCCATTGTTTTTCTGAATCAGCGCGGCGCCCGTCTTACGCGTGCTATGATTTTCCACATCATAAAAACCCTGGCAGCAGAAGCCGGACTACGCAAGCAGATCAGCCCGCATACCTTCCGTCACTCCTTTGCCACTCATCTGGTGGAAAACGGCGCCGATCTCCGCTCGGTTCAGGAGATGCTTGGCCATGCTTCCATCACCACCACCGAAATTTATACCCACATCGACCGGGAATACCTCAGGCAAAACATCCTGAGGTATCATCCCCGGAGTGATGTAAGATAATGCGGATTTATTCTTCGTCGTCGAACTCTTCGAACTCTTCGATTTCGCCGTTTTCATTCACAAAAACGCCCCAATTAACGGTAACCAGGGCATCATCCTGAAAATAGAAATCAATCAGCCCTTCGTCGAAGGAAACTCTTTTTTCGCCCCACTCCTCCACTTCGCTGTCGATTTGTGTCAGGCCGTTTTCTTTCATCAGCGCGGTGATTTCCTGCTCGCTCATGCCAAAAATCTTTTTCCCGAAAAGGGTAACCTCATTATTATCGGTTTCGAAGCATGAAAGCACATGATTGTTTTTTCCTTCAAAAAATACGGTCAATCCCATCTGGTCGTAGTTCCACAGGATGGTATCCAGTTCTTCATCTGCATCATCTCCCAGATGTTCTATTTCGAGCGGTTCGCCAAAAATCTTTTCAACAGCACCGGGTGTGTCACCAAACCTCAGTTCGTTTAAACCTTCAAGAAGGAGGATTTCCAGTTTCATTTTGTTTGTTTTTGGTTGATATTTAAATATTTAAGTAGGTACTATTTTATTGGGGCATCCGGTTCTTTAGCCATGTGGCTGTATGCAAGCCGACTCACATAACCGGGGAAAAACCGGTTCAGAAATACCGTAAATTTCCCTTCGATAAAGGTCAGAACCAGTTCGTTTTTTCGTTTCAGGGCAGCTTTCACAATTTTGCGCGCTGCCACTTCGGCCGGCATCATTTTACCTTCATCTCTGGGAGTGGTACCCTGCTTGCTGCCATCGCCCATCAGAGCTGACTGCCTGATGTTTGTCGCCGTAAAGCCGGGAGCAGCCACCATAACATGAAGGCCGGTTTTGAAATTCTCGCAACGGAGGGTTTCCAGAAATCCGCGTACCGCAAATTTCGAAGCGGAATATCCGGTACGGCCCGGTAGCCCGACATAACCCGCAATGGATATAATGCCAATGACCGATCCTTTGGTTTCGAGCAGCCAGGGCAAGGCAAACTTAGTGCAGTAAACGGTGCCCCAGAAGTTTATATCCATCAGACTTTTAATCACTTTCAGGTCGGTGTTTTTAAAGGCGGCACGCATAGAAATTCCGGCATTGTTGACCAGCACATCAATCCGGCCTTTAGCGGCAATGGTCTTGTCAATCAGGTTTTTGCAATCCTCTTCACGACTCACATCGGCCTGTACGGCCATGGCCCCTATCCCCTGCCATTGCAAATCAGAGAGCGCCCGGTCGAGATTTTCCTGATTCCGTGCAGCAATTACAACATAAGCTCCCCGCTTCCCGAATTCGTGGGCAATCGCCAATCCGATTCCGGATGAACCTCCGGTGATTATCACTACTTTACCTTTCACTATAGCTGATCATTTAAGTCTGACAATATTAGTATTTATTTAGGAGAAATTCTCCATCAGGTTCATAAAAT
>LUZO01000452.1 GCA_001603685.1 Bacteroidales bacterium Bact_23 | reverse complement strand
AAAGAAATCAATAATCTGATTGGCAGCAGCGAGTCCGGCGTTCACATTGGCTTCCGAAGTCTGGGCTCCCATCTTTTTGGGGGTGAAGAAATATCTTCCGGCATAAGGCGCAAAACGATCAGCCCCATCGGGTGCAACATCGCTCAGGTATTTGAAGTCTTCCCTTTCGGCGAATACTTTCAGAATACCCTCTTCATCAATAACTTCCTTGCGGGCAGTATTTACAAGAGTACCTCCCTTGGGCATCTTCATCAGCAGATCGTAACCAATGGATTTCTTGGTTTCAGCAGTTGCAGGAATGTGCAGCGACACATACTGGCATTTGCTGTAAAGCTCTTCAACTGAATCAACCGGCTCAACACCATCGTTCAGCATAGCTTCTTTGGAAACAAACGGGTCGAAGGCATAAATCTTCATTCCAAAGCCTTTGGCGATGCAGGCAACATATTTGCCAACATTACCGTAAGCATGGATACCCAGGTTTTTGCCACGCAGTTCGGTTCCTGATGCTCCGCTGAAATGGCCTCTGGCCTGATAAACCATCATGCCAAATGCCAGCTCTGCAACGGCGTTCGAGTTCTGTCCCGGAGTATTCATGGCTACTACATTGTGCTCAGTAGCTGCAGCAAGGTCAATATTGTCATATCCTGCACCGGCCCTTACAATTATCTTGAGATTTTTTGCAGCCTCAAAAATCTGGCGGTCTGCAATATCACTACGGATAATCACGGCATCCACATCGGCAACTGCTTTCACAAAATCTGCCTGCTCAGGATATTTCTCGAGCAGTACCAGCTCGCATCCTGCACCTTCAACAATCTTCCTGATACCATCCACGGCAACTTTAGCGAATGGCTTGTCAGTAGCAACAAGAACTTTTTTCATAATGATGTAGTTTTTAAAGAGTGTATAAAAATAAAAAGTTAAATTGTCTTAAACAAATTTTCCGGCAAAATTAAAATTTACTCTCATTCAAATCCACTTCAAAACAGCATACCGGACTTTTTCCTGCTTTTTAGCACGAATGGTCAGATGCATTGTATTGTTTCAGTTGTTCAACGCCCTCTTCCGGAATGATAAGGGCCCTTTTTCCGCTCTTTAATATTATGGTGCTCGCCAGTTCAAAGAATACCGCTTTCTGCACCGTTGATTCATAACCCTTTCCGCATACCACCTGGCCGTGGTTCTGCATCTGAACCAGGCTGCACCGCTTAATTTCGTGCCCCACGGCATCGGCCAGCATTTGTGAGCAGGGCATTATAAAAGGTACACGCCCAACCGCCCCGATGTACACAGGAACCTCAATGATTACATTGTAGTTGGTCTCTTCGGGAAGGCATGCCAGTGTGGTGGCCGCCGGCGACTGAAAATGCAGAATGGTATCAATATCAGGCCGCTGCTCCATAATGGTACGGTGCATGGCAATCTCGCCCGAAGGCCTGACGCCGTTCAGTATCGTGCCATCATCAATCCGGATATGCGAAATTTGATCTGCATTTAGGGAGCCCAGCCATGAACCTGTAGCCGAGATAAGCATACTGCCGTCATCGAACCTGTGTGACAGATTTCCACTGCTGCACATCATCAGCCCCAGTCGTCCAGCCTCATGAGCCCAGTGAATAAACCGCGATATTTCCTCTTCAGGTATGCTTCGAAAAGTCATAAACAGGCCTCAGGTTTCTCTGCTTTCTAAGAAGCGGTAAATTTCCGAAAATTTTTCCAGCCAATCACCATGTTGCCAATAATTTATTTCCGGCGGGGAGACAGTACGGGAATTATGCCGGTGAACTCTGTTATTGTATTGATAATTAATAAAATA
>LUZO01000451.1 GCA_001603685.1 Bacteroidales bacterium Bact_23 | reverse complement strand
CATGTATTCTATATACATATTTTTCAGGGCAATATTTATTTACATTTCAATGGATTTATTGCCCCAACAGCAAAATAGATTCAGTCATTTTTTTGCTTATCCGGAGACAGAATCCGGAATTCAAGCCTCATCGGCAAAAGAAGATCCACACCCGAGCCTGAGGTCTGTAAATCCTTGAAATCCACGCTGCTTTTCAACACTTCCAGCATCGGTCATTTGACCACTGCGGTTGGATTACTTTTTACTTTTTTCTTCTTCCCCCCCTGGCGGATTTCTTCATCCCCTACCTGTTCCTACTCACAAACTCCTGAGCAATAAACGAGGCCACATCATCGGCATAGGAATTCAGTCCGAAGCCGGCATCGTAGCCCAGCTCTTTTGCCAGTTCGTGGCTGATGCGGGGCCCGCCGCAACAGAGGATCACCTTACTGCGAAGCCCTTCGGCTTCGAGCATCTCAACCAGTTCTACAAGGTTTTTGATATGCACATCCTTCTGGGTTACCGTTTGCGAAACCAGCAGGGCGTCGGCATTCAGCTCAATGGCTTTGGCAATAAATTCATCGTTAGGCACCTGGCTGCCCAGATTTATGGCTTCAAAACCTTCGTAGCGTTCAAGCCCATAGTGGCCGGCAAACCCTTTCATATTCATAATGGCATCAATTCCAACGGTATGGGCATCGGTACCGGTACTGGCGCCAATTACCACCAGCTTTCTGCCAATATTTTCCCTGATGTATTCATCGGTCTGCTGCATATCCCAGGTGGTTGACTCCACCTTCGGAACATGGATGGAGGTAAAGTCAACGCTGTGGGTACAGCTGCCATAGCAGTTGAAAAAGGTGAACCCTTTGGTAAGTTCTTTGTAAAATACCACCTGCGGATTTTCGAAACCCATTTTCTTCATCAGCAGTTTGGCCGCTTCAATGGCTTCATTCCCGGCGGGTACCGGAAGCGTGAAACTCAACTGGGTTTTACCATCATTCATGGTATCGCCGTAGGGCTTTATATTTTTCAGATCGTGAGTTGTGTCAAAATCACGGGCTTTCATATTATATAATCCTTCGCTCATCTCTTTAATCTTTAAAATGGGTTTTACTTCCGGTTTTTCATCAGTTCAACAAAGGGGTTGCTGTAATTTGCCCCTCGCTCCACCACGCCTGCCAGGCCTTTTCCTCCGGTCTTCGACCGTTTTACCGCACCAAACTTACCCTGCTCCAATGCATTGAACAAACCTTCGCTGCGCAACACTTCAAGCAATTCAATCGCTTTGTCGAGCACCTCTTTTGCCCTGTTTCTGATGATGCCGTCTTCCCTGAATTCCACTTCATCGCCGATATTCTTTAAATTATTAAAGATGTACCGTGCATTTTCGATGGCCAGATAGCGATCGGACATAAAGGGGGTATGGATGGCTTCGGTCATCATGCCAAGCAACTGGATACCCTGACCTGTCCATATGGAAATGGCGTTGAAAAGGGCGTTCTGTATCAGTCCGCGGAACACATTTCCGGTCATAAACTTGGTGGGCGGCATATATTTCAGCGGCGCTTCGGGGAAAATTTCACGTGTCATCTGCGCCTGAGCCAGTTCATACAGAAATCCGTTTTCCAGATCGGGATCCATCTCAAAAGCGTGCCCCAGCCCCATCTGCTTCTGCGGGATGGCGGCGATGAGTGCAAGCTGTTCGTTGATCAGATCGGAAGCCAGCACCGTATGGGCCTCTTCAAGCGCATCGGCTGTGGTAAGGTAGTTGTCTTCGCCGGTATTGATAATTACGCCGGCATATCCGTTGATGATCCTCGAGAAATACTGGTCAATCAGGGTGCGCTGCATATTGATGTCGCGGAACAGAATTCCGTACAGTGCATCGTTCAGCATCACATCCAGCCCCTCGAAGGCGCCCATTGCAGCAATTTCGGGCATACACAGCCCCGAGCAGTAGTTGCACAGGCGGATGTAACGGCCAACCTCCTCTCCCACCTCGTCGAGGGCGGCACGCATGATTCTGAAGTTTTCCTGCGTGGCGTAGGTACCGCCAAAACCTTCGGTGGTGGCTCCGTAGGGGACATAGTCGAGCAGGCTCTGGCCGGTGGTGCGGATTACGGCAATGATATCGGCTCCCTGGCGGGCGGCTGCCTGCGCCTGCACCACATCTTCGTATATGTTTCCGGTGGCCACAATCACATATATGTATGGTTTCGGACCCTCACCAATGGTATTCAGATAGTTCTCTCGGCGGGCTCTGCGGGCTTTTATCCGATTGAGGCTTTCGTGAACAACCGGCATGATGGCTGCATCAATCTTCTCTTTCGGATGAACCGGAAGTCTGGAGAGGTCAATCTTCCCGGCGGAAACCTGCTCAGCGATTTCCTGGGGAGAAAGGCCGGTTTCCACCATGGCATTTCCGATAAAGAAAATTACCCCCTGCCCCAGTACACCCTTGTCCTTCAGCGAATCAACCACCACATTCGGCAAAGGCACCGCATTTTCGTCAATGCCGTCGATTCCCAGCAGGCGGCTCAGCGTACGCTCCACTGCCACGGTTGTATAATTCTCCACAAACTGCTGAACACCGCCTGCAATCTCAGCGGCAATGCTCCGGGCATATGAAATTTTATTCCGGTCGAGTCCTAACTTACTTTTTTGCATAACTGTATTCTGGTTTTTAATTTAGTTCCTTATTCCAAAGTTCCTGCACTTTACTGGTTTGTTTCGCCGGCCTGTTTCAGCCGCCCGGCCGCTTCATCAATGATTTCCTCATCCACGCCGAGGATTCGGGCAATGCGCAGCGCCTCCTGAGGCACGGTGCTGCCATCGTCCTCAATCAGAGAATAATCGATGTAGTCGCCAATGTTATGAACCGTAACCGGTTTGTCTTCAACATCCTCCACAAATCCTTTCACCCTCAGTTTCCGGCAGCCGACCTGCAGCCCGCCGTAATGGGTGGTTATGACCGCCTTTGCATTGCAGTTGTTCAGGAATCCGGCAACGGCCGCCACAATGGCCCTGCCTTCGGCGGGATTGGTGGTTCGCGCCAGTTCGTCGATGAGGATGAGCAGCGGCCGTTTTTTCCTGGCCTGGCGGATGATGCGGTTTACCTTAAGCATCTCGGCTGCATACGACGATAAGCCCGACAACTCCGACTGCTCGTCGGTGATGCTGAACATCACTTGGTCAACCAGCGCGATTCCGGCAGCCGAGGCAGGCACAAAAAAGCCGTACTGGCACATAGTCTGGCTCAGTGCAAGGGTCTTCAGCAGTACCGTTTTTCCGGCCATATTTGCTCCCGTAATCAGGGTGGTGCCGTTTTCAATCCGGATGTCAACCGGCTGGTACCGCTTGTTCTGCTGCTCAAGCGATGCCTTTAGCTGTGGGTGAAAAAGCCCTTTGTAAGCGGTAACTTCTGCGGATGTATCGGGCATCACCAGGTTCTCCGAAATGGCCTGCGCCGCTTTTGCCATCAGGATATCAGTGGCGGCAATGGCTGCAATGGCCCCGGAGATATCGTCTGCCAAAGGCATCAACTGCTCCGACAACCGCTGCCTTACCCTGTCTTCAATTGCATCCACTTCGCCTCTGAGGCCGTCAGCCGTCCGCTGCAATCCTGCATCGTCACCGTTTTGCAGCCTGATTTCAATTTTATTCAGCTCCCTGCGCAGCAAATCAAGCGCCGGATCGAAACGGCCGTTTATATAAAAGGTGGGGATGCGAGCTTTTTCGGGATCGAGTATATCCAGAACTGAATTCAGGCAGGGTATGCTGATTCCGGTAAACGGCTCCGGACCGAGCAGTTCCCGGATATCTTCCGAAATCAGGGCAAACGACTTCACTTCAAACAGCTCTATATCGTTGAGTGTCAACCCCTGCTGAATGTTTTTTACGGTTCCCCGGATATCCTTAACCTGCGACAACCTGATGGCGGCTTTCTGCAGAACGGCCTTTTTCTCTTCGTTTTGCAATGCGCTTACCCCCTCAGCCACCTGGTCCAGAAGTACCTGAAGCTCGGAACGGCCGGTAATAAACGGAGTTGACAGCAGTATATGGCGGGCAAGGCTCGACTGGATGCCGAGCCGGTCAACCATATACCGCAATCCGGATATTTCAGAGAGTGCCGTTTTTAATTGCATTGCTTTAATTTTTTCACATCATAAACCGGCATTTGCAGTTCCTGCTGCATGGCTGCCCCGAGATCGTCGGAGCTGAGCCGGTAGCCCTGGGGCGACAACGGATTGATGCATACCGCCAGAAGCCTCGTTTTTGAAACCACTTTAACCTTACCGCCTTTTCTGATAAACGAGAAATAGGCTTCGGGGGTAGCAAATATCCGGGTAAAATCCTTTACAATCAACTCAATGTCAGCGGCATTTTTCTGCATCCGCAGGAAACTGAAGAGGTTATCGCTGGTGGCGCCGGCGACAAACAGCCGGCTGCCCTTGCTGAAAATTCTCTCCTTCTCATTTTCGAGCATAAACACCGAGCGGATATTCAGGTCGTGCACGCCGCCATCCTTATCAATGGCATAAATGCCGGCATCGATCTCTTCGAGTTTCTGCCTGACAGCCGTTTCCACTTCGGGCAGATTTATCAGGTCAACCACAAAACGGGTTTTTCGCACCAGCTCGGGAATGTTTGCGGAAACAGCCGCTCCGGTTGCCAGCACCATTCCTTCGGTAACGGCGGGCGAAGCCAGGCTCAGGCGGGAAACCGCTCCATCCACAATGGTCAGGTCGGTGTTGAAGTGCCGCATACCGGCTATCAGCACCTTCAGGTTATGGGTATCGGGCGGCCCCGAAAGCAGCACTTTTCCGGTACCGAGCGCCCGGGCGGTTACCAAACGGCCCATGGCGGTATGCACCTCGCTTACCTCAAGAATCTCGGAAGTAACTCTTCGCTGCAGGTAGTGCTTTTCGGCCGACACAAAGATCATCCCGTTGTAAATCCGTATTTCTGGCTTGTGCGTATTTGTAACGAGGTCGCGCCTTTCGCCGTCGATGCCAATGGAGGTAAGGGCTACATGCTTTCCTGTTTCCTTGATGCGGCCAAGCACATAATTGAGGCACTCGGTTTTGCCCGTATTCTTTTCAAGTCCTACAATTGAAAGGCTTTTACAGGTAAGTACATCCTCAATAAACGGCATCGGCTAACCCGGAGAACTGTTAAATTTTAAAACTAATGAATCCGAACCCCGCAGTTTCATCGTTAATCCTCTGAAACATAACGGGATCCGGTTTCCTTATGCTACTCTTTATGGTTACGCATTTTGCGGGAGAGTTTCTGCGGCTCGAGCGAAATCTGGCTTCCATGCATCAGCCCGGCAACACCGTCTTCGAATGAAGCACTTTTGCAATCTTCGCAGGTGCACTCGCTTTTGTACTCTTCCGGCTCGGTATAGGTGGTAATCACCCCTTCGAAATTACGGAGGATCACCTTACCGGGCATTTGTGAAATCATATACTGCGGCATTACGGGGATTTTTCCGCCGCCACCCGGTGCATCCACTACGAAAGTAGGCACGGCATAGCCGGAGGTGTGTCCGCGAAGGCTCTCGATGATCTCAATGCCTTTCGAAACGGTAGTTCTGAAGTGCTCGAGCCCCATCGAAAGGTCGCACTGGTAGATGTAGTACGGCCTTACGCGCATTCTTACAAGGTTGTGTACCAGCTTCTTCATGATATTCGGGCAGTCGTTTACGCCGCGCAGCAGAACTGACTGGTTTCCAATAGGGACTCCGGCATTTACCAGCTTGGTACATGCTTCGTAACTTTCAGGGGTTACCTCGTTGGAATGGTTAAAGTGGGTATTCAGCCAGATGGGATGATACTTCTTCAGCATCTCCACGAATTCGTCGGTGATACGCATGGGCAGAACCACCGGAGTGCGGGTTCCGATGCGGATAATCTCAACATGGGGGATTTCGCGCAGGCGCCTGATGATCTCTTCCAGGCGGCTGTCGGCAACCAGCAGGGCATCGCCGCCCGAAAGCAGCACATCGCGCACCTCCGGATGGTTGGCTATGTACTCAATACCCTTGTCGATGTTATCTTTGGGAGCTGCGGTATCCTTCTGCCCGGCAAATCTGCGGCGGGTACAGTGGCGGCAGTACATCGAGCACATATCGGTAATCAGGAAGAGCACCCTGTCGGGGTAGCGGTGGGTAAGCCCCGGAACCGGCGCATCCTCATCTTCACTCAGCGGATCGAGCAGGTCAGCCTTCGCGGTGAAGGTCTCCATAATGGATGGGATGGCCTGCTTCCTTACCGGACAGTGCGGGTTGTCCTTTTCGATCAGCGAGAGGTAATACGGCGTAATGGCCATGCGGAGGGTCTGCAGCGATTTGCGGACTCCCTCCTCCTCTTCCGCCGTCAAATCAATGTATTTCTTCAGTTCTTCAAGCGTTTCAATACGGTTGCGAACCTGCCAGCGCCAGTCGTTCCACTCCTCGTCGGTTACATTCGGGAAGAACTCACTGCGCCTGCTTCTTGATTCAATCTTAAGCATATCTTATTAATTGTCAATTGTTTATATCAAGAACCGTATTATGCATACAGTTCAGTGAAAACCTGGCGGAGTGCCTCGCTTTCGCGAAGTATCTGCAGGGTGATTTCAGCATGCCCTTTGGTGTAGCCGTTTCCTACAATCATGGTCACATCGCTTCCGACGCCTTCTGCGCCCAGAGCGGCTTTGGTAAAGCTGGTAGCCATGGAGAAGAAATAGACAATACCATTGTTTTTGGTACAGAGGATGCTGGTCATTTCGGTATCGGGGATGTTCACATTGTTGATGGTAACATCGGCCATCTGTCCGTCGGTCAGTTTCTCAACGATATCGAGCACTGCAACCGGCTGTGTGGCATCGGCGGTGAAAACATGGTCGGCGAAGCCCAGTTTCAGCAGCCTGTCGGCACTCTTCTGGCTGTGGCAGAATCCGATTACCTTTCCGGTAACGCCCACGCGCTTTTTGGCTTCGTAGCTGCAAAGCATTCCCGATTTTCCGCCGGCCCCGATAATCAGAACGGTATCGCCGGGTTTGCAGAGTTTTGCAGTCTGAGCGGGAGCGCCGGCAACATCCAGTGCCGAGAGGGCCAGTTTTTCAGGCATATCATCCGGAATTTTGGCATAGATGCCGCTTTCGAACAGGATGGCTTTTCCGTCGATATCCACCTGGTCAACCGCATCGCGGATTTCCTTTATCTTGTCGATGCGCAGCGGAGTAAGTGACAGCGATACCAGTGTTGCAATCTTGTCGCCTACCTTCAGGTCGGTTTTGCCGATGAGGGCGTCGCCGATTTTCTCAACGGTACCCAGCAGCATTCCGCCCGAACCGGTCCACGGATTGCGGTGTTTTCCCTGCTTCTCAACGATTTCGAGCATGATTTCGGCAATTTTTTTGTGATCGCCGTTGGCTCTGGCTTTTATATCGGTAAACGATGCAGAATCTACATTCAGCGTCTGTACATCGATGAGGATTTCATTGTCGTAAATCTCATCCATGTTGTTGTCAATCTTGTTGGCGGGCTGCGGAAGAACTCCTTTGGGTTCAATTACCCTGTGAATGCCATATTTATTTCCTTTTTTCATCTGAGAAGTTTATTAAAGTTAGTCAAATTTATTTAAGTCCAAGAATCTGGCGGGCTTCGGCCGAGGAGGCAACCGGGCGTCCCAGCTCCTTAGCCAGACGCACCACTTTTGCAACCAGTTCGCCGTTTGATTTTGCCAGAACGCCTTTCTCGAGGAAGAGGTTATCTTCAAAACCTACCCGAACATGACCACCCATGGCAATGGCGTGAGCCGCCATCGGGAATTCATGCCTTCCGATTCCGGTTACGCACCAGGTTGAGCCTGCGGGAATGGAGTTAACCATCCACACCAGGTTGTTTATGTTGGCGGCGGCACAGCCGGGAACGCCAAGTACAAAGTTGAACTGCATGGGAGCACCGGGCACTTCGCCTTTTCGTGCCATATTCAGAATTGTGTCGATGTGGCCCATTTCAAAGCATTCGTACTCGGGTTTGATGTTGTTTTCCATCATACGCTTGCCGAAAGCGCGCATCATGGGCATGGTATTCTCAAACACTTCGTCGCCAAAGTTAACGGTTCCGCAGTCCAGGGTAGCCATTTCGATGGGCAGTTCGGTTGGCTGAAGGCGCTCTTCGGCGGTCATTCCAACGGCTCCTCCGGTTGAAGGGATCAGGATAACATCAGGGCACGCTTTCTTAATCGCATCGATGGCTTCCCTGAAACGGTTCTTATCCTGGGTGGGAGTTCCGTCGTCGAAGCGAACATGCAGGTGGACAATGGCAGCACCGGCATCAACCGCCGATTTGGCTTCCCTTACAATCTCATCAATGGTGTAAGGTACCGCAGGGTTGTGTTCCTTGGTTACCTCAGCGCCACAAATGGCGGCAGTTATAATAAGTTTTTCCATCTGTTTAATGTTTTATTTGCGTTGACAATCCTTAAGAACAATACAGGTGCCGGTGGCACGGCAAACAACTACGGGCTCTTCCAGAAAATCGGCAGCCGAGTCTGAAATATCGGGCCTGGGGATAATGACCTTGCGTGCTTCGAACGACATCTTCCTGGAGGTGTTTCCCACATGGGTGATTTCGCCAACGGCTTCGATAAATTCGCCTGCGTAAACGGGAGCCAGAAAATCTACAGAGTCATAAGCCCTGAAAAGACCTTCGTCGCCATCGTTCCTGATTAACAATTCGGTGGCTACATCGCCAAAAAGCTGGAGCATTTTTGCACCGTCAACAAGATTTCCGCCGTAATGGGCGTCCTGAGAGCTCATTCTGAGCCTGATCATTACCTTTTCACTCATAGTTTTACGATTTTTTCAATATATGAAATTATTTTTAGTTTTTTCCTGATCAACTTTAAATCAATTCTGCAATTTTTAGTTACCGTTCTTATTATCAGCATCATACAATATCTATCCGGAATTCCTTCACAGGCGAAAACCACATGCCTGATATGATGCGATGG
>LUZO01000450.1 GCA_001603685.1 Bacteroidales bacterium Bact_23 | reverse complement strand
ATTTTCGATCTTCTTGATCGCATCTCCCACCGACTTGCAGTCCGTGATCCCCTCGACCTCCACGTGCTGGCCGAGGGCGAGGAGGCGGAGGTCGAAGTACTTGTTTCCGGCGCCGGGGGCCTCGGGCGGCTTCTGGTTGAGGAGGTCCCAGCCTCCATCGTACTTTTTGCCCAGGAAGCTGCCGACGATCTTGATGTCTACGGTATTTTCGGCGCCCTTCTTGACGTAGGTGAGGCCGATGGAAGTGATCTTTATGAAGTTCAAATCTGCGTTTATCAGACAGTCGAAGCCTACGGTATTCTTGGTGAGGTTGATCCTCAAGACCAGGTTCTTGAGGTCGATCTGGTGGAGGACGTTCCAGGGGGGTTCGAGCTCGAAGTCGCGGCTCGGGTCCACCAGATGGACGAGGAAGTCCAGGATCTCGCCGAAGGTGACCCCCCCCAGGTTGACGGTGAGGACGGTATCATTCTCTTTGTTCTTGCTGACGGCGCAGACGAGGTGGAAGCCCTTGTATTCGATCTGGAAGGTGACGGCCTTCCCGGCGGCGTCGAAGCTGTATTGAGCCAACACGTTCAGCTCATTCACTTTTATCTCGCCTTTGAGATAGCCGGAATAAGTAGGTGCAGCGTCTGGGGTCTTCCGGTGGGACTGGATGGAAAATTCCGCATCAAGAACCCATTTCAACTCTTCCAACGATAAGGTCCAGCCCACTTTGGTGTCGAAAGAGAACTCTCTCGTCTTCGTGTCGAAGGAAGCCGAAAGCGATTTCATGCCTATGCTGCCGATCGATTCGGGGATATTCGGCCATTGGTCTGGGAGGAGCTTATCCACTAATTTTTGCAGATTTAGGTCAAGGTTCTCCGTCTTGCCCTCGAGCTTTAACCCCCCACCCGCGCCATCGTATTTTGCTCTGAGCAGTATTATAATATCTTCTACCTCGAAGGCTGCGGAGAAGTCGGCATCCACCTTTCCCCGGGCTACATTGACGTCGGCGGAGAGGTCCGATATCTTCAGGGCGGTCTTGGTGTCGATCTCCATCCCCATATTAAAATTATATGAATTATTTGATATATTCGCCAAAAATCCGAACCGGTACACCTCTACCT
>LUZO01000449.1 GCA_001603685.1 Bacteroidales bacterium Bact_23 | reverse complement strand
CCCTGATGAACATAATAATCTATCTTATCTATTCCTTTGAATTCGGGTGAGCTAAGTTTTTTTTCGGTTTTTGAGATCAGAAACTGTACCCTGAAAACCAATCCTGTTTCGGGGGCGACGGCTTCGCTGCCGGGTTTTGAGGGGGTAATGCTGCTCCCGGATCCGGCGCTTTCGCCTGCGGCTTCCGCAACAGCTTCATTTGCAGCGGTTGACGGCGGATCGTCGTAGCGTGCCGGCGGCAGTTTCTCCACACTGTGTTTGTAGTCTTTCACCGCTCTGAAAATGGCCTGTGCAATCTTATCCTGTCCGCTTTCGGAAGCCAGAACCTTCTCTTCGTTCGGGTTGCTGATAAAGCCGGTTTCAATCAGCACCGACGGCATGGTGGTTTTGTACAGTACCAGGAACCCCGCCTGCTTTACGCCCCTGTCGTGCAGCTTTACATGATTCTTAAAGTGCGTCTGGACTTTCGATGCCAGTTCGAGCCCCTGGGTGAGGTAGGCGTTCTGTAGCATGGAGAAGAAGATGTACCCTTCGGGCGATCTGGGGTCGAAGCCGTCGTACTGAACCTGATAGTCGTCTTCAAGCAGGATGGCGGCGTTTTCGAGCTGGGCAACCGCCAGGTTGGCTTCGCTGCGGTGAAGCCCCATTACATAAGTTTCAGATCCATAGGGCGATGATGATTTATTGGCGTTGCAATGGATAGAGATAAACAGGTCGGCATGGGCTTCGTTGGCAATGCGGGCGCGGCGGTACAACTCAACAAAGACATCGGTTTTACGGGTGTAGATCACCTCCACATCCTTCAGGTTTTCCTTAATCAGTTTTCCGGTTTTCAGGGCAACGGCGAGGGTAATGTCCTTCTCTTTCGAAATCTTGCCCACCGCTCCCGGATCGTGGCCGCCGTGGCCGGCATCAATCACCACCCGTTGTACCTTTTGCGCAGAAACAGAGGTATATGAAACGCAAAACCCTGCAATCAGAATAATAATTAGAGATATACGCTTTAACACCATCACTATTTTCGTTAGTTTTGACCTCCGGTTTTCCGGGCTTGTGTTTGTGCCTTTCTGAAATGTAAAGTGCTAATAATTAGCGGTTAATAATTTCAGTATTTTACTTTCTCAGACAATAGAACACAAACCATGCCGTTTTATTGTGGCCTGCGGGCCCTGATTTGACACACAAAATTAGCATTTAATTGAGATATACAGCATATAAAATTAGGCATGATTTCCCTGCTGTACTGCTGATGCTGTTTCTGGCGGCCTCAATTGGTGCTTTCCTGCCCGCTGCTGCCGTGGCTCAGGAACCGGGCGCTCCCGTGCCTGCCGGCGATACCCTTAGGATAGTGGCCGATACGCTGCTTATGCGTGCCGGTACGCCTGCCGATACCCTCCGCGGCACTGCCCGAAAGCGGAATGCCTTCACGAGCAAGGTGGAATACAGCGCCGCCGACTCTATTTGCCTGGATGTGGACGCCCAGAAGGTTTACATGTATCGCGAAGCGGAGATCAAATATGAGAAAATCCATCAGACCGCCGGATTCATTGAGATAGATATTACGACCAACCTGCTGAAAGCCCGGCCGATGATTGATTCAGCCGGCAAGGAGATCGGGAAACCGGAATTCAGCGAGGGAGATCAGTCGTTTACTTCCGAAGAGATCAACTACAACTTCAAATCCACCAAGGGGCTGATCAGGAATGTGATTACCAAAGAGGGGGAGGGCTATCTGCACGGCGAAATCGTGAAGAAGATGGAGGCGAATGTCAGCAACCTGAGGCGGGGCGCCTATACCACCTGTAACCTTGAGCACCCGCACTTCAGCATTCAGTTTACCAAGGCGAAGGTGATTCCGGACAACAAAATCATAACCGGTCCGGCATTTCTGACCATCGAAGATGTGCCGCTGCCGCTGGTGCTGCCTTTCGGGCTATTCCCGAACAAGCGCGGCCAGACTTCCGGCATCAAAATACCCACCTACGGCGAATCGGCCAACCGCGGGTTTTATCTCGAAAATGGCGGCTATTACTGGGGTATCAACGATTATATGGAGCTCTACCTGCTGGGAGATATCTACTCGCGCGGAAGCTGGGCGCTGAAACCGCAGTTCAACTACCGGAAACGCTATAAGTTCAACGGTTCGTTCAGTTTCAGCTATGCCATCAACCTTGAAGGAATCAGAGAAACCAGCAGTTTCAACCGGAAACGCGACTTCAGGGTGGCGTGGAACCACAGCCAGGATCCCAGAGCGCGCCCCAAATCGAGGTTCAGCGCCAATGTGAACTTCATGTCCAGCCAGTTCAACCGCTACAATCCCACCACCACTCAGGATCTGCTCTCGAACACCTTCCAGTCGAGCATCAGCTATCAGACTACGCTGTTCAGGGATAGGATATCGTTTACTTCGGCGCTGAGCCACAGCCAGAACACCTCAACAAGACTGGTGAACCTGACGCTGCCCAGCTTTTCGGTATCGGCCAACCGCTTTTATCCGCTGCGCCGGCCGGGCAAAACCACCAACCTGAAGTGGTACGACAACATCAGTGTCAACTACTCCATGTCGGCCCGCAATGAGGTGAATGTCATTGATTCTATGCTGTTCAAGCCGCCGATGTTCGATGCTTTCCGCAACGGCATGCAGCATAAGATACCGGTTACATCGAATGTGAAGATTCTGAAGTACTTCACCATGAGCAACACCTTTGATTTTACCGAGCGGTGGTACACGCGGAGCATACGCAAAACCTGGGAGAACGACACTTTGTGGAACGGCCAGAATTACCGCGTGGGTTATGTGAAGATTGATACCGTTGACGGATTCAAGGCCGGGCGCGATTTCAGCTTTACCTCTTCGCTCAATACCACCCTTTACGGCCTGCTGCAGTTCAGACGAGGTCCGGTAAGGGCGATCAGGCATGTGGTACGGCCGTCGGTTTCCATGTCGCTGCGTCCCGATTTCGGCAAGGAGTCGTTTGGCTACTACAAAGAGGTTCAGATAGATACGCTGGGGAATATGCAGCGTTATTCCGTATTTGGCAGCGGCTCGGACTATTCGCCCATTTTCGGTTCACCGCCCGACGGCCGATCCGGAAGGATAAGCCTCAGCCTGGGCAATAACCTGGAGATGAAGGTGCGTTCGAAAAGCGATACCATTACCGGGATGAAAAAGGTGATGCTGATCGAGAGTTTCAACATCGGTACTTCATACGACCTGGCCCGCGATTCGTTGCAGTGGTCGGTGGTGAACATCAGCGCCAGGACCACCCTGTTCAAAAAGCTGCAGGTGCAGTACTCCAGCGTTTGGGATCCGTATGTAATCAGCGAAACGGGGCGGCGGCTCAACCAGTTTGAGTGGAACAAAAACCACCGCCTGCTGAGGCGCGACAATACTGCCTGGAACTTTTCGCTGAGTTACAACTTTGCCTCGGGAAACAAGAAAAGCCGCAGCGCCAGAAAACCGAAGGATGAGGAGGAGCAGAAAGAGCTTGAGAAATTTCAGAACGAGCCTCAGAACTATATCGACTGGGACAATCCCTGGAGCCTCAGTTTCAACTACAACCTGAACTACATCGGGCGCAACATCCCAGCCACCGGAAGGATAAAAAGCGAAGTGATTCAGACACTTGGCTTCAACGGCGATGTGAACATCACCCCGAAATGGAAATTTTCAATGGCTTCGGGATGGGATTTTAAAATGAACCAGCTTTCATATACCTCGGTGAATGTGTACCGCGACCTGCACTGCTGGGAGATGCGCTTCAACTGGATTCCGATTGGCTATTACAAAAGCTGGAATTTTTATATAAAGGTCAAAGCCAGTATGTTGCAGGATCTTAAACTGACCAGGAAGAAGGATTTCAGGGACAATTAAAGGAGTGGGCAGGGCATTTGGCTGAAA
>LUZO01000448.1 GCA_001603685.1 Bacteroidales bacterium Bact_23 | reverse complement strand
ACATAAATCATAAAAACAATAACCGCAATGAAAAGATTTACAGTTATAGCAGCCATTTTGCTGCTTCCGTTTGGTCTTCTGGCTCAGTCGCAGCGCCTGGTGCTGCTCGAGCACTTTACGCAGGCAAGCTGCGGCCCCTGCGCAGGTGCCAACCCCACCATTCACAATATGCTGGTAGCAAATCCGGAAAAGATAACTTCCATCAACTACCACACAAGCTGGCCGGGCGTTGACCCTATGTACAACCACAATAAGGATGACAACAACTCAAGGACAAGTTATTACAATGTCAATGGAGTACCCAATTCGGTGATTGACGGTAATTTTTTTAATGGTTATCCCACCTGGAACATGACCCAGGTAAATCAGCGCTATGCCGTACCTTCACCGGCCGATCTGAAGGTATTTCAGCGGTTATCGCCCAACAACGATACCATTTATGTCACCATGCTCATCGAGCCTACTCAGGAGCTCACCGGGCAGGCAATTGCCATGATGGCCGTTATTGAGAAGCACATTCACTTCAATACCCCTCCCGGATCGAACGGTGAAAAGGATTTCTACAATGTGATGAAAAAGCTGCTGCCTTCAAAATCGGGCCTCTCATTACCCACTCCGCTCAATCCCGGCGATTATGTTATCATCGAATCGGCATGGGCATTGGCGAATGTTTACAACATTGACCAACTGAGCGTTGTTGCCTTTATTCAAAACCCTCTGAATAAAGAGGTTTATCAGGCATGCAATCTTACCGAAGGCGACTTCGTTGCTATATACGACAATGATGTGGAACTCCTGAGTCTTCCCGGCGCCTCTGACCATTATTGCATGGAGACCCTTAGCCCGGTTGTAAAAATCAGGAATAACGGCAACAATCCGCTTACCTCGCTTACCCTTAAATATCAGGTAAACGACGGAGAAACTTATACTTATGAGTGGACCGGAAATCTGGGAACCCTCGGAATTGCAAATATTCAGCTTCCCGCATTTGAATATGAACTGGCTAATGAAAACACATTTAAGGTATGGGCTTCTTCAGTAAACGGCAGTGCCGATGAATACACCAAAAATGATATGATTGAGCATGAGTTCGCCTCAGCTCTCCAGTCGCAGCGGAAGGTAACCGTAAAAGTAAGAACCGACAACAAGCCTGAAGAGACAACCTGGGAAATCCGCAATGATGCAGGGCAGGTTGTTGCAAGCGGTGGCCCCTATACCCAGGCAAACAAGGTCATCAACACCGATGTAACTCTCGAAGCTGACGGATGTTATGAGTTCTTTGTGTACGATTCAGGCAACAATGGCATCTGCTGTACCAACGGCGCAGGCTTTGTAAGGCTGATTTCCGGTGATGAAACTCTGGTACTCGGAACCGATTTCGGCTCAATGCTTACTACCCAGTTTGATGTACTGAGCGTTGGAACTTCACTGATACCTTCGAAAGGCGGCTTCAATATCTACCCCAACCCGGCTACCGATCAGGTGTTTATTGAATACACCCCCGAGCGCGACAGCGATGTTAGCATTAGCATTGTGAACCAGCTTGGACAGGTGGTTTTCTCCAGCCGCGAAACCGCTGCTTCGAATGTAATGCAGAAAACAAAGGTAGATACCGGCAATTGGCCTGCAGGAATCTATATGATTCTGATCGACAATGGCAGTACACAAACCAGCCACAAATTGAATATCAGCAGATAGCTCTCTGCATTAAATTACAAAAAAACCTGCAGCCATATGGTTGCAGGTTTTTTTGTCCGGAGTTAAGCCAAAAGCCGGAGGAAGAATTAATACGAATTGTATTTACAAAATAGTCCAAACCATTTTATAAATTACAATCGTTAATGCCCATGGTTAAAATATTTAGGCCAATTGAGCAAAGCGATAACTGGTCTATTATATTTTTCCAATCGGTATAAGAATCAAGAGAAGGAAAATCAATTAAAAATCAGTGTTAATCAGTGTTAATCAGTTTAATCAGTGTCATCCGTGTTCTATGTAAAATGGAACGCAGATAATGCTGATTTGAAGGATAATCATTGATAAAAGATTCAATTGCAATTAATTAAGAATGGCGAAGCCTTTAGAAAAGATAATTGTCCATTCTTTTTTCAAGCAGCATCAAAATTATGTCGGCCATACAGGACTTTTGCACTTGTGGGGTTGTATTTTTCTACCAATATGTCGCACCTACGGAGCTATATCGTTCATATTTTCAGGTAACTATCAGACAATTGCACATTGCACTCCGCCGCGACAGAGCATATTACTCATTGCTCATCCGCTGCGGCGGAGCTTACCGCTCATCACTCATTGCTCATTGCTCATCCGCTGCGGCTAATTGTTCATTATTCATTACTAATTGCTCATTGTCAATTAAATGACAACCTTGCTTTTCAAATTAATTTCCTTTACCTTTGAACTCATATAAATAACATTAAAATGAACCTGCAATACCTGACCGAAAACTCGTATTTGCTGTCTGTTTGCAGCAAAATAATTATTTCGGGGAGGGTATTGCAACCCGGCCAATTGCTTCCAAAGCCTGCTAAACCACTGCACAATCAGCACAGGCAAAGCCATGCAGTTACCGGGTTATCTGAAAAGATTCCCTCCATAGCTATAAGTGAAAAGTATCAGGCTTGTGAAATCTCCTTTAAGATTTCAAAAATCATCAGTTCTTCACTTTAATCTTCAAATAACATGAAAAATATTTTGAAGTTTTCCTTCGTTTTGATTGCTATTACCCTATGCTCTTTTGGACTAAAAGCACAACCGGAATTTACAGTAAATTGGGAATCTGATTGCGACTATCAAACCACCAGTGCCAAGTATATAGTAACCTGGGCTTTGGTTTATATGCCTACTTCAACTGTTGTAGCCAATGGCACCTCGCCAGAATTGAATTATCAAGCCATTTCATATACAGTCACAATATATAATTGGGATTGCGACAAAGACGATTATCCCTTAAACTACAGAGCCGTTGCCCAAGTGCAAAGGTTTGAAGGCACAACCCTTACCTGCACCGGACAAAGGTTATCGGGAGCCAAAAGATGTAGTGAGCTGTACGATGGCTTTTCATTTACGGTTCAAATGTCTGCCCCGTAACTAATCTTTTACACAAGACCTCTCAGCCACATAAATGGTTGAGATGGTCTTGTCAATCCATTTGACTCAAATGAAAAAATCATTCATATTCATTGTAATATATTTTTCAATTTCAGGCATTTTTGCCCAAAAGGAGGCCTTCAACTGGTATTTTGGGGCAAATGCTGCCATAAATTTTGAGAGCGGGGTGCCTTTGCC
>LUZO01000447.1 GCA_001603685.1 Bacteroidales bacterium Bact_23 | reverse complement strand
TCCTACTTATATCCGCTTAATAAAGCCAATTTTCCATACAGCATAAGCAGGAATCCGGCTTTAAATATTTATAGCCTTTTCGTATGATAGTAACTTTGTTTTTTGGGATTTTTTTTCCTTTAGAAAAATAGAAAATTCATATAACCTACTCATAATCTGAGAGATTAGCACTGTAAATCCTCACTTCTTAAAGCCAAAAACTCGGGACACCCTGGCGGGTGTCCCGAAAATTTACAAGCTCTTGACATTTAGCTTATTAAAGACAAACGGGATTAAAAAATGTCAATTTCAGGAAAGAGATAAGCTACCAACACAACCAACTCTGGCTTAGAAAATCTGTTTTATTCTGCCCCTACCCCCTAATTCTCCACCACCTGTGCGGCAATCAGGCGGTCGAAACGGGTGCCCTGTTCGCGGTAATAGACGAGAATGGTGTAGCTGTTGCGGGTCTCGAAGTGGCTGCCTTCCAGAGGTGCCAGTTTTGCCTTTGATTCGCCGTTGGGTAGAAATGCATACAGGTAGTTGTAATAGCCCTGTTTCAGATAAAGGCGGGCTTCGTAACCCTGGCGGGCAAAGTTGTAGTTCATCCTTCCGGGGCCGGTACGCGCTTCGGGGGTATTGCCGGCAGCGGTGAACTGCCACTCGGTAATGGCACCCATAATATAAGGTGCGCCGTCAGCCATGGGTTCGGGCCAGGGCAGGAAGAAATCCACCCACACATACTCGGCTTCCAGGTCGGTATCATGTGCATCTTCTGTTTTTATCAGGCGCTGGCCGTTTATATCGGAATAGGTAACATAGGGCTTTACGGTTCGGGCCATATCGGGCAGCAAGGCAACATGGTAGCCGTCCCTTCGGTTCTCAATTGCCCTCACCCGCTCCGAAATATAGCGCAGACTCTTTATATCGAAATACCTGAACTCATTCCCCGCTTCGAAGGTATTTCTGCCGTCGGAATACTGATAATCAAGCTCATCAGCTCGTAGCATCATGGGTGTAAGATCCCAAAGAGCATTGTCCCAGCGGTTATTCTGCAGTATCACTACTTTCAGGTCGCGGTAGGGCTCCACTATCGGATAGGCAGGATTGAAGATTGAGAAAGGAATTTCCTGATGCGTAAAATATTCATCAATAATACTGGATCGATTTACTCTCGCCTTCACCGTTACGCGGGGGTCAATCACCATAAAGCGACGGGTTATTACCGGCTGGTCGTCAAGGCCTTCCGGATATATCTTCAGAATGTAGTTGCCGGGCAGGGTAAACCTCAGGTTATTGTTCGGGATGGTAAGGCTGTAGTGGGTAAACGGCTGCAAGGTATTGAAGGAATATTTGTAGTCGCGGATATAATCATCGGTAAAACCTTCCAGATATTCATTCTGCCAGATATCCGACGGTTTCCAGGTGGCATCGCAATGGATTACGGTGTATTGCCACACCTTGTAGTCGGCGTCCAGGTCGTCGAATGATAGCACCAGGCGTTCATCTGAATTGAACAGAATCATGGGCTGGGTAAGCTCCCAGCCTTCGCGGTAAAAAACAACGCTGTGCAGCGATTCGCGGTAGATAAAATCCTCGTACCGCATATAGCCGGCATCGAAGTAACTATCGCTGCCCGCCACTTCAGCTTCCATCCTTCGGCGCTCTTTTCTGGCAGCCTTATCCTGCGATTTATCTTTGGTCTGTGCAAACGCTCCGGGCGATAAACAAGCAAGCAAAATAAAAATAATTGCTTTGCGGATATTTTTATGAACAATGCCTGACATGGGTTGTTTATGAGTTGTTTTGTTACAAAATTAACAATAGAAACATACAGAATTCAACAATCAAAATA
>LUZO01000446.1 GCA_001603685.1 Bacteroidales bacterium Bact_23 | reverse complement strand
AGCTCTGGATAACCATACGGCTCTAGTTCCGTAGATTCATTCGGAGTTATGCGGAAAACTATTCCGGGTTTGGTATCGATGTAATCGTTGCCAGCTTGCTCATCTGCGAATAGAGATGGACGGATATAAACGGCAAATGTATCGGAGTTGTTCTCCACGCCCATGTTCAACATAGCTGAGGGAAGCACTTGGGTGTTAATTATGCCATCTGAGTATCCGGCAGATTGGGCAGCCGCAAGGATGCGTTGATCAATACCTTTATCGGCTGTAGTAACTACTATCGTGGTTTGATTGAATGGATTTCCTGCCGCACCATTTGGCGTTCCTTCAGTTTTGAATACCAGGTTGTTCACAGTATCGGCTATGTTGGAAAAGATCTGTCGTGTCTCATTTCCATATGTTCGATCCACTATAAAATGATCGTAGCTGAAGTATCTGCACTCTGGGGGTGTTCTCCCCACGAAAACAACAGCTTCATCTGGGCGAAGACTCCAGAAAGGTGTAACGTTCGCAGTTACTCCGAGTACTTTAATTATCTCGGCAATAATTCCCCCTACCTCTTGACCGGATGGCGGTGGAACAAGATACACCAAATATTTTGTGGCGGGATTGTTTCCGTATGCAGTAGGCAAAACGCCACTATCATATAGCTTCATAAAATCAAAATAACCTAGTCCACCTTGCTGTACGGTAAAGCCATCCTGTTCCAGGGCCTGCTTAAAAGCCTCCACGTCTCCAATATCTACATCCTCTCCAAGGCCGGTTCCTATCAACACGGCGAATCCGACTGCGAGCAGCATATAACGTCGCATATGCCAAATCCCTCCGGCCTATATATTTCGACCCAATCTATTAAAAACTTTCTCCACATTGAGGAACCTGCACTGGAGAATCAAGATCTTATGGGCCATTTATGTCTCTTAGAGATGATTTTAAATCTCTGAGATAGTTATTATAAATACAAACTTTGATTGAATCGGGCCAGAGTTTTACAAGATGGCTCATTTGGCGTCCAGCAACAAATATCTTCAAACTCAATTGGCGTGATGCCAAGGTACGAGTTCCAGAAAGCTAACTCGAAGTCACTTCAACAGCGGAAGTCTTTTGATGGTTCAGTTAGGTCCGTTGGCCGCCATGATTCTAGTGCAAAAATCGGCTTACTGAGGGGCCATTCATTACCGCGGATGGACCACTAAAAAAAAGCCGCTGAAGGGGATCAGAGGAACCTGATCCCCTTCGGCATCTCCCCGAACCGCTCCCGGAAGGCCTCGGGCCAGTTCTCCTGGTCCAGCCCCTTCTGGGCGAGGAAGGCGCTCGCCCACCGCTCCAGGCCCACGCCGGAGCAGCCGCTCCATAGCGGGTCGCCGGACTGGGCCTTGACGTTGAACCCCCTGGGGTACTTGTCGCCGTTTATGGAGAGGTTCTGAAACTCGATCCAGGAGCCGTTGTAGGGTAGGAGCGCCTCGTAGTCGACGGTCCCGGCCCCAGTCATCTCCGATAAGCCCGCCTTCCCCTCCTGGGCCATGAACCAGGGGGTCACCCAGGCCATCCGCCACCGGAGCTCCAGGATCTCCTCGAAGATCCTCCTGTAGCAGTCCTTGAGCTTCTCCGCCTCCTCCTTCACCTGCTCCTGGGTCCCCATCCAGACGATCTCGATCCGGTGGAACTCGTCCACCCTCTCGATCCCGTGGATCCCGCCGCTCTCATACCTGTGGCTC
>LUZO01000445.1 GCA_001603685.1 Bacteroidales bacterium Bact_23 | reverse complement strand
AGATACTTCTTACCCATAATCGCCTTTGCCGCCGTTATTTTTCTGTTTCACGGAGTCGCATTCGCCGATGGCAATGATGACGCCGGCCTCATTCAACTGAAACAGCGAAGAGTTCCATTGTTTATCGGCAGGGAGAACAAAGGCCTTATGCAGATTGACTTCGGCCAGGATAAACGGTTCGCAAAGCTTAAATCAATCGAAATCCGATACGACGGCACCAGCCATCCCGAAATGCTTGACTCCGTAAACATCTATCAGGTTGCCACCAAAGGCGGCGTAAACCTGTCGAGGAAGCTGTTTGCTTATGCCACATCGGGTAAAACCGGCTTCAGCTTCGCTGAGAAAGGTAAAAAGAACCTGCGCGGCAGCCGGCTTCAGTTTGATTTCGTTGTAAAACCCGACGCCAGGTTTGAGCACTCCGTTGTGATAAAATCCATCACCCTGACCTTTGCCGGCAACAAAAAACAGGAATACACCACCGACCCCTCGTTCCGTTACCGTCCCGCCCTTGTATTGCGCGCCGTCGGGCAGGACAACAGCCAGTCGTACCGCATTCCGGGCATTGTTACCACCGAAAAAGGCAGCCTGATCGCCATTTACGATGTGCGCTACAACAACAGCAAGGACCTTCAGGAGGACATCGACATCGGGATGAGCCGCAGCACCGACAACGGCCAGACCTGGGAACCCATGAAGATCATCATGGATATGGGCGAATGGGGCGGCCGGCCAAACCGCCTGAACGGCATTGGCGATCCGAGCATCCTTTACGACCCGTACAACAATACCCTATGGACCGCCGCCGTGTGGATCAGCGGTTTAAGCCCCGATAAGGCACTCTGGTTTGAATCGAAGCCGGGCATGCAACCCGATGAAACCGGACAGTTCCTTCTGGTAAAAAGCACCGACGACGGCCTCACCTGGTCGGGGCCCATCAACATTACACCACAGATTAAGGATCCGGCGTGGCAGTTTCTGCTTGCCGGCCCCGGCCGCGGCCTGACGCTGAAGGACGGCACCCTGGTGTTCCCGGCGCAATTCAAGAAAGACATCGGCAAAAAAGCCATCGACGGCGGGCAATACACCCCCTTCTCCACCATCATCTACAGCAAGGATAAAGGCCAGACCTGGAAGATTGGCGAAGGCGCCAAACCCAACACCACCGAAGCACAGGCCGTGCAGCTACCGAACGGCAGCATTATGCTGAACATGCGCGACGACCTGAACCGTGCCGACAAAAGCGAAACCAACGGCAGAGCGGTAGCGGTTACCAGCGACATGGGAAAGACCTGGCAGGTACACCCCTCTTCAAACTCGGCATTGCCGGAGTCGAACTGCATGGCCAGCCTCATCGATTACAACCCCGAAGGAAAAATGGCAAGGCTCTTCTTCAGCAACCCGGCAAGCAAATACGACCGTACCCACATGACCGTGAAAGTGAGCTACGATAAGGGCAACACCTGGCCTGAAAAGCATCATATTCTGCTAAATGAAGACTACGGTTTCGGTTATTCATGCCTGACCGTTACCGCCGACGGCTGCCTCGGTATCCTGTATGAAGGCAACAGCGAACTCTTTTTCCAGAAAATCCCCCTTTCGGAGACTGATCAGGAATAAATTTCAGACAGTCTGATAGTCAAGAGGTTTCGTCAACAGTGTAAACGGTTGGCGAAACCTCATTTTTTTATATTGACTGCTGCACAGCATCGTTTAAACTGCCCATTCCGAAGAAATCAGTTGCCGGAACTGCATCCGGCCGTAGAATTGACTGCCGGTTCAGGACAAATTGTCAGCCATTTCCCGCTGGCACAGGCTTTGATAAAGCAGTCAGAAAAAAAATAACCATCAAAAATATTT
>LUZO01000444.1 GCA_001603685.1 Bacteroidales bacterium Bact_23 | reverse complement strand
CAGCCCGGCTGCTGATTTCACACACTGTGTGCGGCTTTCCGGAATCACCGGCAGGCATGCAATCAGTAATAATTAACGGATGTTCTTTATAAAAAACTTTGTACATTTGCGGCATGAGCAAAAACGATTTACTGGCACTTGATACAGCGGAGTTCTTATTGCAAATTAAGGCAATAAAACTAGATGTTAATAACCCGTTTACATGGAGTTCGGGTATAAAATCACCCATTTATTGCGATAATCGCAAAATATTATCCTATCCAAAGGTACGCACTTTTGTGAGACAGGAGTTCGCAAAAATGATCAGCGAAGAGTTTGGCGCCGTTGATCTGATTGCCGGCGTTGCCACCGGAGCAATTGCACATGGCGTACTGGTTGCCCAGGATCTGGGGTTGCCGTTTGCTTATGTCCGTTCCACCAAAAAGGATCACGGCCTTACCAATCAGATTGAAGGCGTTGTGGAATCGGGACAATCGGTGGTGGTGGTCGAGGACCTTGTATCAACAGGGCAGAGCAGCTTGGCGGCAGTTCAGGCGCTGCGCGAAGCCGGATGCAATGTAAAAGGTATGGTAGCCATATTCACTTACGGCCTCGATTCGGCAAAAGCCAACTTTAAAAAGGAAAAATGCACCCTCCGCACCCTGACCAACTACGACCAGTTGATCAAACAGGCGGTAGAGAGGAATTACATCAAGGAGTCTGACCTCAAATCGTTGATGAGCTGGCGCGAGAATCCTGAAAGCTGGGGCAAATAACAATTATTTTTATGTCATCGTTCAATAGCAAAGAGGTGCAAATTGCACGCAACTCTTCATATATCTTCAATTTTCTTTCCGATTTCAATAACTTTGAAAAGCTGATGCCACCGCAGGTTACCGACTGGAAATCGGATGGCGAAAGCTGCAGTTTCAATATCCAGAATATGGCCATTCTGCGCATGCGTTACCGCCGGCGTACCCCGAACAGCCACATTGATATTGTTTCGGATGGAAATGTACCTTTTGCGTTTGATCTTCAGTGTTTTATTGAAGAAGAAGGAGAGGAGTCGTCAAAGGCCAGGCTTCAGTTCAACGCCGACCTGAACCCCATGCTGAAAATGGTGGCTTCCAAACCGCTGGCAAATCTGATGGATATGCTTGCCGATAAGCTTAAGGAGTATTGCGAATCAAACCATTAGTTGTCGCTGTACGCGAAAATTAAGGGAAAAAGACCACCTCTTTCAGATCGCAAAGCCAGTCTGTACCGTCATCGCCTTTCAGTTTTAACCATCCGTAACTGCCGATTCCGGTAATGGTTGCCCTTGTCCTCTTCCCCCTGATCAGGTATTCGTGCGATTCATTCAGCCTGTAGAACCGCTTCAGGTACTCCTGCTCAGGATAATTGAGATCGCCGTTTCGCATCATATTATACCAATACATCAGATGTTTGCGCCAATTTGTCAGTAGCGACGGAATATAATATTTTTCGCCGGTTACCGATGACAGCGAAATGGCCAGAGGGGCTCTTCCGGAAAAGGTAAGCTGGTTGATGTTCATTCCCATGCCGGCAATGCTGTGCCGGATACTGTTCCCGCTGATGGAATTCTTAATCAGAATGCCGCATATCTTTCTGTCGTTCAGAAAGATATCGTTCGGCCATTTGATCATGGGGTTCAACGATGAATCGGCTTCGGTAATCAGGCTGCATGCCGACAACGATACTGCCACAGTCAGATAAAATTGCTGGTCGGCGCGCAGGAAATTCGGATATAATGCCATGGATGCCAGTATGTTATCGTTGGGATTGCTCTCCCAGTGGTTGTTTTCCTGCCCCTTGCCGGCCGACTGAAAACCTGCCGAAACAATGTAACCCTCAGGAAATGAGGATTTTGAAAGCAATTCTTCCAGATAGTCGTTTGTTGAGGGGATTTCATCCAGCATCAGGATTCCGTCGGTTTCAGCAGGCATATAATTTAGTTTTTTTTATTCCCGGATAAGTGTCCGGTCGGTATAGTTGTTGATAAAAGAGTTCGTGTCATTTATTTGCCTGATTAATCGGTGGCCGGTGACATCATTCTTATCAATTCAGGCATTAAATGATTAACTTTGCAAAAATATTACAATAATTGCCTATGGCAGGTAAAAAAGTCAGATCGGCATCCGAAATGCTGACTGCTATCATTACGGAAGGAATTTTCGAAAAAAAGGGAGAAGATGTTGTAACCATCGATCTCCGTAAGATACACAATGCAGTGGCCGACTTTTTTGTGGTTTGTCATGCAGGATCGCGTACTCAGGTTGAAGCCATCGCCGACTCGGTAGAGCGTGAGGTAAAAAAGGCCATCGGACAGAAAGTCTGGAAAAAAGAGGGCTTTGAGAATGCCGAATGGGTGCTTCTCGATTATTTTGATGTAGTAGTACACATTTTCCAGGAACCTGTCCGAAGACATTATCAGCTTGAACAATTGTGGGCCGATGCAGAGATAAAACTCTGCAAACCGGCGCCTCCTGCAAAGAAAAAGACAAAAAAGAAGGATTCAACAGCAGAAGACTTAACTTAAAGATGAACAATAACAGCGAAAATAAGCCTGAAAACAGCAACAGGCCGGATCTGAAGCCTAAAGGTACCAGACCTAAATTCAGTTTTTACTGGATTTATATATTGCTCTTTGGCCTGATTATCGGCCTTCAGTTTATGAACTGGAATACCCCGGTAAAAAGCGTAGGCTGGGGTGAACTGAAGGAGATGATTGAAGATGGCGATGTTGACCGGCTGGTGCTTGTGAACAAGGAGTTTGCCGAAGTCTTTATCAAAAAGGAGAAGCTCTCGGCCGATAAATACAAGGATGTGAAGTCCGGCGAAGGGTTTGGCAACGGCAGCCGTCCGCAGTATGTTTACAACATCGGTTCAGTTGAGAATTTCGAGAAGGATGTAACAGAGGTTCAGAAAGATGTAGAAAAGCCGGTTTATATTGAGAACCAAACCCGTAGGAATGTCTGGGGCGATGCGCTTTTCTCATGGATTATTCCTGTTTTGCTGCTGGTCGGAGTCTGGTTCTTCATCATGCGGATGATGAGCCGCGGCGCCGGCGGAGGCGGACAGATCTTCAACATTGGCAAATCGAAAGCCCAACTCTTTGACAAAGATACCCATGTAAGCGTCAACTTCAACGATGTAGCCGGCCTTGAAGAGGCAAAGGTTGAGATCATGGAAATCGTTGATTTTCTGAAGAATCCTAAAAAATATACCACTCTTGGCGGAAAAATTCCGAAAGGCGCGCTGCTGGTTGGCCCTCCGGGAACCGGAAAAACCCTGCTGGCCAAGGCGGTTGCCGGCGAAGCAAAGGTGCCGTTCTTCTCGCTTTCGGGTTCCGACTTCGTCGAAATGTTTGTAGGCGTAGGTGCTTCGAGGGTGCGCGACCTGTTTAAACAGGCCAAGGAAAAAGCGCCCTGCATCATCTTCATCGACGAAATTGATGCCATTGGCCGCGCCAGGGGGCGTAACCAGATTACCGGTGCCAACGATGAGCGCGAAAATACGCTGAATCAGCTTCTTACCGAAATGGATGGCTTTGCCACCAATGCAGGAGTCATTATTCTGGCGGCTACAAACCGTGCCGACATCCTCGACAGGGCGCTGCTCAGGGCCGGACGATTCGACCGGCAGATACATGTTGAGCTACCCGACCTGGAAGAGCGGAAAGCCATCTTTAAGGTACACATGAAACCGCTGAAATACGACGATTCGGTTGATGTGGAGTTTCTTTCGAAACAGACCCCCGGATTCTCGGGCGCCGACATTGCCAATGTATGTAACGAATCGGCGCTGATTGCCGCCAGAAGAAACAAAACTGAAATCACACGCCAGGATTTCATCGATGCCATCGACCGGATCATTGGCGGATTGGAGAAACGAAATAAAATCATCTCGCCTCAGGAGAAAAAGGTGATAGCTTTCCACGAAGCCGGCCATGCCGCCGTAAGCTGGTTGCTCCGTTATGCGCATCCGTTGGTGAAGGTAACCATTGTGCCACGGGGCAAGGCGCTGGGCGCTGCCTGGTATCTCCCTGAAGAGCGGCAGATAACCACCTATGAACAGATGTTCGACGAACTGGTAGCCACCATGGGCGGCCGTGCCTCTGAAGAGGTGGTGTTCGGACAGATATCCACCGGAGCACTGAACGACCTTGAGAAGGTGACCAAACAGGCGTATGCCATGGTGGTCTATTTCGGGCTGAACAAAGAGGTGGGCAATGTAAGCTATTACGATTCCACCGGACAGCAGGAGTATTCTTTCCAGAAGCCATACAGCGAGGCAACCGCCGAACTGATAGATGTGGAGGTGAAGAAAATTGTGGAAAGTGCCTATAAGCAGGCCAAGGATATCCTGCTCGAAAACCGCGATAAACTGGATGATCTGGCTTCGATACTGCTGAAGAAAGAGGTGATTTTCCGCGAAGACCTTGAAAATATTTTTGGTAAACGGCCATTTGAAGAGTCGCACGACTTCAGTGAGCTGAACAATACCGGGCAGGCTAAGGAGCCGGAAAAGGAGAAGGCAGGCGAAAATCCCGCCGCAGAGGAGGTGAAACCTTCACTTCCTCCCGCCGATGAAAGTGAATCACCTGTACCATTACATTAAACCTTATGAAGGCGCGTAACAGATTCAACACAAGGCCGGAACATTTCAGAGAGAGTACCACCCGCGAGAAGGTATTGAAAAATATCCGTCATGCGCTGATTGAGCCCGCTGAAAACCTTTTTGCCGGCGTTGAATTTGAATCATCGGTTTTCAAGCCGATGGATGAAGCGCCCGATATTCACTTTGCCCGTGAGTTTACCCTGGCAGGAGGCAATTTTATCTTCTGCACCTCGCCTGAGGATATGGTAAAGAAGGTGAGAACGGTTTTCGACAAAAAGCTTTGGGAACAAGCCTGGTGCAAGGACGAAGCGCTGACGGGAATGTTGCGGCACAGCGGCATAAAAGTACAGACAGGCGACGAGAATCTGGCTGCGGCTAAAGTAGTGGTCACCTCATGCGAGTATCTGCTGGCCAGGCACGGAAGCGTTATGGTTTCATCAGCACAGAAAAGCGGAAGACGGCTGCATATTTATCCTGAAATTCATGTGATTATTGCATTTACCTCGCAAATTGCCGAAGATTTCCTGGATGCCATCGGGAAATTGAGAATTAAATACAGCGGCAGGCTGCCTTCTGTTGTCAGTTTGATTACCGGACCGTGCCGCACGGGAGCCATAGAACCGTATCCTCAACCCGGAGGCCATGGGCCGCGTGAACTCTACCTGTTTATGGCCGACGATGTTGAGTATATGCAAAAATAGTTGAACAATGGAAGGCTGGACCTGCATCTATACCACAACTCAGGAGTATGAAGCGGAATTGCTTAAAGGGATGCTCGAAGAGCATCTGATTACCGTAATTCTCGTGAATAAACGCCTTTCGGTATATAATATCGGTGAAGTGGAGCTATATGTACCGGTTGATGATGCCCTTCGTGCAATTCAGTTAGTAAAAAATCCTGACCGTGAATAATTTTATCAGGCGCACCATTACCGGCGCCGTTTTCGTGATTACCATCATTGGCTCGGTATTGCTGAGCAAATGGGCTTTTGCTGCCCTGTTTCTGCTGGTTGCCCTTGGCGGAATGCTGGAGTTTATCCGGATAGCCGCAAAAATTGAAATGTTTCCGTCAAAAAGTGCTTCGCTCATCTTTTCAGCCATTGTATATGCCGGAATAGTAGCGGCAATTTCGGGAGTGATTCCGGTGGGATATCTGTTGTTTGGCCTTGCAGTGGTTCCGCTGCAGCTTTGTGCCGAGCTTTTCAGAAAGAGCAGCAAACCTTTCGGCAATGTGGCTGCATCGGCGCTCGGAATCATCTGGATCGTGGTTCCGCTTGCACTGCTCAGCGGCTTTTTTAATGATGGCGCTGAACAGGCATGGCTGCACGGCGGAGCATTGCTTGGTTTCTTTCTGATTTTGTGGATTTACGACTCGGGTGCATACATTTTCGGCTCTATGCTGGGTAAAAGAAAAATGCTTGAACGAATCAGCCCGGGAAAATCGTGGGAGGGGTTTGCCGGCGGTATGGCTGTGGGACTGCTTACCGCTTATATGATATCCGCTTCATTCAAAGAGTTTCCCGTAACCGTGTGGCTGCTGATTGCCGTAGTTATCATTGTGTTTGGAACTCTGGGTGATCTGATTGAATCGATGCTTAAGCGAAGTGCGGGGGTTAAGGATTCAGGAACGCTTCTGCCGGGGCATGGTGGAATACTCGACCGCTTCGATGCCGTATTTGTTGCCGCACCAATGGTTTTTATCATCATCTGGTTTATCAGATGAAAACCTGTCATCAGGAAAACGAAAGGTACTTATTTGTGAAACAGAGCTTCTTTCTTTTGAAATTTGCTGACAAAATAAAGATATGACAATACATAAAGAAGGATACCGGATTATTCTCATCTCTTTCATTGCACTGGGAATTGTTTCGCCGGTTACGGGTCTGATTCCGATGCCGCAGTGGTTGCATATTGCCATCTGGATTTTGCTTTTACTCACTTTTGTATGGATTGTAAGATTTTTCAGACTGCCGGAGCGCACCGTGATGCCTGACGAATCCAATGTACTGTGCCCCGCAGATGGGACGGTAGTGGTAATAGAGGAGGTTGAGGAACCTGAATTTTTTCAGGGAAAGAGAAGACAGATTTCTGTGTTTATGTCGCCCAATAATGTACATGCCAACTGGGCGCCTGTTTCAGGAACTGTCAGTTATATGAAATATCACCCCGGAAAGTATTTCTATGCCAGGCATCCAAAAGCATCAACCGAAAATGAGCGGACAACCATAGTGATAAAAAACGAAAAGGGGGTTCCGATACTGGTAAGGCAGATAGCCGGTGCCATGGCCAGGCGGATTGTCTGTTATGCGGCAAAGGACAACAGCATACGCCAGGGCGATGAGATTGGCTTTATAAAGTTCGGCTCCAGGGTAGATGTCTTCCTTCCGCCGGAAGCCGAAGTGTTGGTAAAGTTGAATGAAAAAGTAAGGGGAAAACAGACGGTTTTGGCCAGATTGCCCTGAAAATGTCAAAAAGTGAGCTGAAAATGGCAATATTTAACAAATAATTAACAAAATCGGGAGTGTCAAAAGCAGAATCTGGTTGTATATTTGCCTCACACCAAATACTATATTATATTATGAAAAAATTAGCTATCCTTTTTTCTGCCATTGCACTTGCATTTGCTGTAACAACTGTAGACGCGCAGAATGTACCGGAGAAGAAACCATCGAAGAAGGTTGAGAATGCAAAATCGAAATCTTCATCTCCCACGGTGATTAAAAAAGATAAAAAAGATTGTTGCACAGGCCAGGAAACCGGCAAAGCCAAATCAGATTGCGCCACTCCTTGCTCGGATGACAAATCAAAATCCGCAAAACCGGTACCTGCAAGTAAGTAAGACATGATGAGGAAAAAAAAGAGGCCGCTTTTAGCGGTCTTTTTTTTTACAGCAGATCGAGCAGTTCGCTCAGTTTCGCAATGCGGTAGGTGGCTTCGGAGTCAGGGAATTCGTTGTTGTAATCCACCAGCACCTGGTCGATTCCGGATGCCCGCGCACCTCTGATATCCACCGCCTCATCATCGCCTATCATCAGGCTTTCGCCTGCACGGGCGCCCGCTCTCGACAGCGCATAGCTGAAGATTCCCGGCTCAGGTTTGGTAACTCCCGCATCCTCCGAGGTGATGACCTCAGTAAAATAGCCTCTCAGTCCGGAGTGGCGGAGTTTTTTATGCTGAACTTCCTCAAATCCGTTGGTAATGATGTGCAGGTGATATTTCCCCTTCAGCACCTCAAGGGTTGAAAGCGTGCCAGGGAAAAGGCCGGTTTTCTCAGGACTGAGGGTGACATAGTCGTGGGCCATATCCCTGTCGAGATTCCCGTTTGTGATGCCGAAATCATTCAGGGTAAGGGTGAAGCGCTTTACGCGAAGCAGTTCCTTGGCGATGCTGTTCCGCCGGTATAAATCCCAGAGTTCCTCATTGTACCGGTTATAGGTGTCGAAGAATATTTCGAAAGAGCCAATCCCTTTTTCAGGCAGCCGGTATCTGAAATAGATGTCGCGAAGGGTTTCCTGCGAATTGGTCTCAAAATCCCAAAGGGTCTTATCCAGATCGAAAAACAGATGGCGGTAGCGCTTTTGTATCACGGTGCGGAATGGCTGAATGCCTTGCAAAAATAGGCATTTGAAAATCAGCCGGTATTCCGGATGAAAAATTTTTCAAAAAAACTTGACAAACCGATATTCATTATAGTATCTTTGTGATATCAAAAAGATATCAGTCATGGAAAATAAAGAAAAATTTGTTC
>LUZO01000443.1 GCA_001603685.1 Bacteroidales bacterium Bact_23 | reverse complement strand
ATTATGCAGCATTGCTTGAGAAATATGAATTAAACATTTTTTCAAGAAATTTAATCGATATAAATGAACTTTATAGTATAAATGCTGAATCATTTAGCAATATAGACGAAATAAATCAAAATATAATTTATATTAGTAAAATACCTATTGTCATCGACAAAGAAAAAGACGAGTCTATAAAGATATCCGGATGGGCCATAGATGAGCGAGCAGGCGGGCCGGCAAAGACGGTTTTTATCTCCATAGACGGGGAGTTGAACATACCAACCTTATACGGCCTTGAAAGACCAGACGTGGTAAAGGTCTATGATAGCAAGAACTTCAGATATTGCGGGTTCATGGCTTCGTTCGCTTCTTCGATATTGGATGATGGCCCTCATAACTTGACGATCAAAATTGTCTCAAATGCCGGTGATGGATATTATACATCAAACCAAATAGTTTCTTTTATCTGCATTTAAGACCTATAGCTTGAAAGATACAAATAATAGACGATCTATATCCCGGATAAACTACCCGGAAGCATCATAGTGATTCAACAACATTTCGCCAAGATCTCAGCCTTCGTCGTCACCGCTGCTCTGTTAGCCTTGCTACTCAGCTACGTCGAGTTAAGCGACCTAACGGCGACGCTGAGAAAAATTGGGCCTGTATACCTACTTTTGGGACTTGTAGCATACACATCTTGCTACCTCTTTCGAGCCCTGCGATTCCGCGTCCTCTTAAATAAAGAGGTCTCAGTCGTAGATCTATTTTCGATTGTCTGCGTTCATAACATGGTTAATGATATCATGCCTGCAAGGAGCGGCGAGCTCTCCTACATATACCTCCTGAAGAAGCTCCACCACAAGAACGCTAGTGACGGAGCTGCCACACTGATTCTTTCGAGGCTCCTGGATCTGATATCGATATCGATCCTCTTTTTCGCTTCCGTGATCCTTGCCGGGGAGCTGCCCGGTGCGATTTCCGGCCTCCTTTCTGCCATCGCCCTTTCAGCGGCCCTGGTGGTCTTGCTCTTTATGGCTCTGGTTTATTGTGGTAGGGGCTTAGTTGTATCGGTGGAGAGGCTGGCTGCAAGGCTTGATCTGAATCGGCTGAGGCTCATCCGCCTCTCGATAGACGGGATGAAAGAGGCAGAATGTCGAATCGCCGCCGTCCGGGACCGAGAGGTATTTTTCTTCTCGTTGCTGCTATCCCTTCTAGTATGGGCCTCTCAGTATCTGATGTACTACGTTCTGATGCAGGGGCTGGGTATGGAGTTGAGCCTCGCGCTGATCGTTCTCGGCACCACCTTCGCCATATTCACCAGCATCATGCCGGTTCCGAGCATCGGGTCGTTTGGAGTCTATGAGGGACTCTGGGCAGTCTCCTTTGTAGCTCTCGGATTCCCGAAGGAGACGGCGATAGCAACGGGGTTTGCGATACATATAATATTTATAGTATATTTTGTT
>LUZO01000442.1 GCA_001603685.1 Bacteroidales bacterium Bact_23 | reverse complement strand
CCCATTGATTCACTGTACCTATGGGTAAACTTTCAGGAAGAAAATATAGTCATCGACATTCCAAAAGACTATTATACCCTTCGCACGGTTGTGCCCAAACTGCCGGGCTTCGTTGCAGTGCGCAAACTGAATATTCTGGTGCCGCCTTTACCTCAAAAAGACCTACTGCTGCAAACCTTCCATGACTACCTGACCAAATCAACCTATCATGCCAATAATTACCAGCGTCTGGACTGGTTGCGGGTAATGGCGTTGTATATTTACTTCAGCAACCATGACCTGTCGAAACTATCGTCAGAACTTTTAACAACCTTGGAAAACTGGCAGACAACACAGGATAACTACGTAATCCGAAAGGAAGTGAAATTGGTGAGAAGGTGGGCGGAGATGGCACAACCAAATGCAAATTAATATGAAATACTTACTGCTACTTATTTCTTGCTACTTTTATGCCGTCAGTTTAATAGCTAACCCCCACAGTGCGAAATCAGAATCCTTGATGCAGGAACTCGATTTGCGGTTGGAACCCATGCCCGAATACATGCGAGATGAAATCCTCGAAGGGGTATTTGTGCTCTCGGCCAGGGAACTGATGGAAGCAAAAAGGGATATTGAAATGCAATTTTACAACTACGGCTTTAACCGTTTGCTTTCCGCCGCTCTTACCGATACCATACCCGTGCCGGTGGATACTTTGCTTGCCTTGCTCGCTGCCGATGGCAGTGCACGTTCGCTGATGCAACAGGCCTGGGTAATGCTTGAAAATGGCGATACTTTAGCCGCTGTTAATCATATGACTTCTATACCCACTGAGGTTTCTTTTACTGAAACAGAAGCAAAAGAACATACCGCACAATGGGCCTTTATGCAAT
>LUZO01000441.1 GCA_001603685.1 Bacteroidales bacterium Bact_23 | reverse complement strand
ATATTATTGTGCCTGAATGTATAATTATAATGAGTAAATTTGCACACCGAAAATAAACAATTATGGCAGAAATTTTCAAACTTACGCCTGCTGAGGCATATGAAAAGTTAACCGATGGCGCTTCGTTCATCAATATTGTTGACCATGCCGATTTCAGTGTGGTTGAGTATGATGTTGCAGAGGTAACCAGACTTACCCTGCTTGAATTGCTTGAGAAAGCTGAAAGTATGGATAAAGCCACCTTCTACATTGCCGGCGGTTTCGATGAAAGCCAGGGATTCAAGGCAGCCAATCTGCTTCACCACCAGGGCTTTGAAAATGTAGGTTACATTGCTGGTGGCATTCAGTCCTGGTTTCAGGACGGCTATCCGGTTAAGTACAATGTGAACGACGGCTGCGGAACCATTGACTGCGGCAGCAATTTTGACGATGAATCCTATGGCGGATGCAGCGGTTGCTCATGCGGCCACTGATATTCCGGTGTCTGAAAAATAAAAAAATGCGGATTGAGAAATCCGCATTTTTTGTGCCTGCCGGGAAATAATATTTAGTTATAGGTAGGCAGAAACGATTGATTTTTAGAATAATCCATCATCTGGCCGGTATAATTATCCGGATACTCAACCTTAACATCTACAATCTTTCCGTTTTCCGTTACCGGAACAAAAACCGGGTTGATAAATCCGCCGTAAGGGGCAATGTTCAGTTTGCTAAACCGCTCCAGCACCTCGCGGTGGAGCTCCTGATCTACCTGTACGGCATATTTCTCAATCAGGTTACGACCCGCCTCATAGTCGCCTTCCGATTTTATTCTCTGGATTTCGGCAAGCATCTCACCGAAAATCTTTCTGAGCGCAGGGTGATCGTTCACTTTTACATAGGTTTTATTCTCCTTTACAACTTTCTCAATCACATTGCTCTCTTTTCCAAGCTCATAGCTCCAGGCGGCAATCAACTGGCGGCAGCGCATGTGTGCCTGTTCGATGGTTTTGCCGGGTTCAATGCGGGTAAGCTGTGTCATCAGCCCGTTACGGATGTAGCTGTTGTATTCCGCCTTGTAAACGCCTTCATTGTCATAAAGCCCCAGTTCCATCAATTTCGGGTCGGCGATGTAGTAGAGCGCAAACAGGTCGGCGCGGGCCTCTTCAAGCGGCGAGCCGTAGTTCTTTAATTCATCGCCAACGGTGCCCGGAAGCAGTTGTCCGGAGCCATGGCCGAGGCACTCGTGCAGGTCGGTGTGCAGGTTCGAAGCCAGACTGCCATACGCTTTGGCCAGCGCAATCTCCTCATCCGATCCGGCAAATTCTTCAATCATACCATTGCCCAGCGAAGCCTGGTCGTAGGCATAGGTTATGTTTTCGATGGTTACCGATTTCGATCCGTGTTCCTTTCTGATCCAGTCGGCGTTGGGCAGGTTGATGCCGATTGGGGTGGCGGGATAGCAGTCGCCGCCAAGCTGAGCTGCGGTAATCACCTTTGCCGAAACGCCCTTCACCTCTTTTTTTCTGAATCTGGCTTCAACCGGTGAATGATCTTCAAACCACTGGGCATTTTCGCTGATTAGCTGCGCGCGTTTGGTTGCTTCCAGATCCTTGAAATTTACAACGCTCTCCCAGGTGGCTTTCAGCCCAAGCGGATCGCCGTAATTCTCAATAAAGCCGTTCACAAAATCGATGTGCGAGTCGAGATCCTGAACCCACAGCACATTGTACTCGTCCCAAACTTTCAGATCTCCGGTTTCGTAATAACGGATCAGTGATTCGATTACCGCCTTCTGCAGGTCGTTTTCGGCAACACCGGCCGCTTTCTGAAGCCAGAATACGATTTTTTCGATGGCTTTGGAATACAAACCGCCAAGCCGGTAAACCTCCTCGGTAACCACGCCATCCCTTTTTACCAGTTTGCTGTTCAGGCCGAAGGAGAGCAGCGTGTCGGCGCCCTGTTTTACGGCATCGCTCTTGAGCTTTTTGTAGAACTCTTCAGCCTCTTTTTCGGTTACGCCTTCATAGAAATTGCATGCCGAATTCAGCAGCAGATCCTTTCCGGCTTCCTGGCTTACCGCCTTGGGAGCAACTGCGGGATCGAAAATGACGGGCATGATTTCGCTGATAAATTCGTCCGGGCTCTGGCCTTCACGCATAGGGAAGCTGCCACCGGCGGTTTCCCTGATCAGCTTTTCAAAATACTCCCGGCTTACTGCCGGAAAGAATTTATCCTTCGAATAATGGTGATGGATGCCGTTGCTGAACCACACCCGTTTGGTATATACCATAAAATTGCGGAAATCCTCGCTTTCGCGATCTCCGGGGTAATGTTCAACAATGTTTTCGAGGGTGCGGCGTACCGCCAGATTATATTTATAGTTCTGATCAAAAAGAATATCTCTGCCGGCAAGTGCAGCCTGGCTCAGATAATAGACAAGTTCTTTCTGTTTCAGCGTAAGGTTTTCAAACTCAGGTACTTTGTAACGCATGATTTTCAGGTCGGCAAACTGTTCAACCAGGAAGTTGAAATCATCCTGCCGGGATTCTTCTGCCGGCTTCTGGTTGCAGGCCGAAAAAACTACGCTCATAATGATGGTTGTTAGAAATACAAGTTTTCTCATAAACAACTGATTTAAGGAATGGTTAGCGACTGGCTTGAATATTGGTGATGGTTCCTCCGGTATAAAGCGGAATTACCTCCGAAATTCCGGTCTGAACCGTGTAGCTGAGCAGGGGATCAACGCCCAGGCGGATCAGCCTTTTGAAATGTTCCGTTTCGCTCAGCGCTTTTTCCGGGTCATTCCGGTGCAGGTTCCAAAGGGTGCTTACCAGACCGGCTTCATCGCCAACCGTACTGAAAACGCCGCTTTTCATCAGCATTTCAGCCAGTGCGCCCGCACAAAGGGCATCTTCGTTGCTTTGCAGGTTTTTCCATCCCGAGCAGAGGATTACGATGTCCTTATCCTGCGCGGTAAGCCATTCTGCCACAGCCGTCAGGTTGGTGAATGCTGCTGCTACCACCGGCCCGTTTTCTGCAGCCATATTTAAGGCTCTGGTTCCGTTGGTAGTTGAATAAACCAGCGTTTGCCCTTTGATGGCCGGTGTCCTGAAATCGGCGGCTGAGTTTCCGTAATCGGCAAAGGGGAGGCGCAGTCCGTTGAGTTCGGCGGCAACGGGATAGCCTTTCGCCTTCATGGCTTCTGCCTCTTCGGGCGATGAAACAGGGATTACCGCAGCCACGCCGTTCCCGAAAGCCGAAATCAGTGAAGTGGTAAATCTGAGCACATCAATCACCGCTGTAATGTGCTCGCCGGAGGTAATGCGGTACGGATAGAGCGCCGGGCTAAGGCTCACTTCAAGAATCCTGGACATAAACCGGAGTTTTAATGAAAAGCCCGTAACTTGAGGTTTACGGGCTTTTCTGATTTTTCTGATTATCCTTTGTAGAAAGGTAGTTTAATGACTTTGGCTTTCAGGGCCTTATCACGGATACTGATAAATATTTCAGTATCAACCTTTGCGAAGGCAGTGGGAACATATCCCATGCCGATGGCTTTTTTAAGCGAAGGCGACTGGGTTCCTGAGGTTACTTCACCTATGGTATTGCCTTCTGCATCCAGAATGGGGTAGTGCTGGCGCGGAATTCCCTTGTCAATCATTTCAAATCCGACAAGTTTCCTGGTCAGCCCTTCAGTTTTCTGCTTCAGCAGCGCTTCCTTGTTGATAAAGTCCTTATCATCGGTGAATTTGGTAATCCATCCCAGTCCGGCTTCCAGCGGTGAGGTGGTTTCGCCGATGTCGTTGCCATAGAGGCAGAAGCCCATTTCGAGGCGCAGGGTGTCGCGTGCTCCCAGGCCAACCGGTTTAATGCCAAACTCAGCGCCGGCTTCAAAAACGGCATTCCATATTTTTATGGCATCCTCGTTTGAGAAGTAGATTTCGCAACCGCCTGATCCGGTATAACCGGTAATGGAGAGGATAACATTCTGCGCTCCGGCCAGCGAAACGGTTTTAAAGGTGTAATACTCCATATCAAGCACAGGGGTATCGGTAAGTTTCTGCACCACTTTCATGGCATCCGGTCCCTGAATGGCCAGTTGCGAGAAATCATCCGAGGCGTTGATTAAGGTTGCACCCATTTTATTGTGACGGGTACACCATTCCCAGTCTTTATCGATGTTTGCTGCATTCACAACCAGAAGGTAGGTCTCGGGATCGATGCAATAAACCAGGAAGTCGTCAACAATACCGCCGGTTTCGTTGGGGAAGTAGCTGTACTGCACTTTTCCCGGCGTAAGTTTTGAAGCATCGTTCGAAGTTATCCACTGAACAAATTCAAGGGCTTTAGGCCCTTTAACAAAAAACTCGCCCATATGAGATACATCGAAAACCCCGACACCCTTTCTTACAGTCTCGTGCTCAAGATTCAGCCCCTCATACTGAATGGGCATATAATAACCGGCAAAAGGAGCCATCTTGGCGCCCAATGCCTCATGAATACTGGTAAATGCAGTGTGTTTCATAATCGTTTTTATTTCGTTGTAATTTTGTGCAAACCTACTGGATATTTTGGAATTATCCCATCTGCAAAGATAAATTATTCCTGTTGTTTTGCCTTTACAACGATTTTAAGCAACTGCAACTGATGTGTAGGAGATAAAATTTACAGAATTTCTCTAAATTATTCAAACTCTGTAATGGATTTAAAAAAATAGTCTATCTTTGTCCCATCAAAACAAAACAATCCCGCTCTTATTTTATTCTATTAATACTCCATCTGGTGTAGGTAAGTAGTCTGTTTTTCCGGAGCGCGGTTTTTCTTTTTAATCATAATTTTATTTTTCCGATCATTTCAAGATCAAAACCCTCATTACTATTTTATGTACGATATTATTGCTGTCTCTTATACACATCTCCGAGCCCAC
>LUZO01000440.1 GCA_001603685.1 Bacteroidales bacterium Bact_23 | reverse complement strand
CAGTAAATTTAGTGCTGTGAAATATTTTCCCTTCAACCATTCTTGCAATATAAATGCCTGAAGTTAAATGATTAACACGAACAACCACCTGGTTCTGGCCAGGGTTAATGATTTGAGAGTGTACAATACGCCCATCCTGAGAAACGATGGTTAACTCACCTCTATTATCCAATTTATATGCGATAACAACATATTCGTTGGCCGGATTTGGGAAAACATGGAGCATTGCTTGTGAGGATTTTCCTTTGGTTTTGGGCTTGTTGACAACAAGCGAAGACTTTAAACTGGTGTCAGGCAATGCGATGGAAGGATCATACGTAATTATCCGATAAGCCGATAATAAATTCCGGGCCGAAGCATTTGCTAAATTACTATTACTATCAAGAGTTAATAAGGCTTCAATGGTTATTATATCTTCTGATAAGACATAGGAAGAGTCTGTCGCCATTTGAACCAATATTCCGGCCAGCATAACAAATCCCGGCTGATTGCTCCTGTGATGAACTGGCACAGTTTCAATATCCAGATTTTGTAAAGCAGTTAATCCATTTCCTATATTGCCTTCATCAAACCATGTCCATGCTTTTTGATATGCTGACAAGGGCTCCGGAAATTGATCAAGCGCCCAGCGTAAGCTGTCAAAATTATGCTCCACCTGGTATGCATGCAGCAATTCAGAACGTGAAGCAGCAAGGTCGGCCATCCGGTATGATTTTATGAGTTCGAGTCTTTGTCTGGCGCTTATTTGTTCTATACCTGCCTTAATTTCATCCATCAATTCTTCCGGCAATTGTTCCACTCTTTGTTCCAGCGCAGCTATTACCTCTGGTGATTTTGCAGAATGTGGATTGGCTACCATAATATCCCGCACCAATGCGCTGTTTAACACTTCTTCCTTCTTTCCGGCTTCAATCAATGCTGTATCACTCAGATAAGGCGAAGAATTCAACAACTCGTCATGTAACGATAGTGCTTCGAAAGGCGATGCACTCGTAATACTATTTACCATAAGAGGGGTGTCACCATCATCAATTAAAGTGTTTAGGAGCAATTCGGTTTCACTGATTTCTGACATATAACTCATTGATGAAGTAATAAGTTCCTCATTACTTTGTTTATTATTAAGTTTTGAAGGACAGGCATCTTCTTTCGAGTAATAGATACTTGTACCCGGTGACAAAATCACAGTATTACCAAAAATAATAACCCGGTCATCATCTGGTTGTATCCTTGGGTTAATTGGGGTCGTATGGTAAAAGTATTCAATTTTTTCTGTGGCCACATTATTAATGTTGATAATATACGGGTTTGTGGGATTGGTAAACCAATTTCCTGCCGGAGCAGTTACAATATTTTCAGCGCTACCCTGGTTTTGCTTTATGCCTTGACTTGTAAAGGGAATACCACCCCAAGGTAAAAGCAGGATGTCTGTCATATTAGCATAAAATTCATTACATTTAATACACAAACCTGTTCCAAAATGCCCTCTGTTCTCTCCTTCTGAAATAATACCTGCAAAAAAGTTCCTCAGTACGTTATTATACACAAGATTTTCAGCTGGGCCCGAATTCCTTATGAGGATTCCTGCTTCACTACGAGCGTGATTGTCAATGCACGTGAGGGTATCCTCCTGAATTGTATAATTATGGCAGTATTCAAGG